>NZ_JAUYQU010000024.1 GCF_030697065.1 Bradyrhizobium sp. | reverse complement strand
GCCGGCGAGAAAAAGGTGGTCGATAGTTTCGTAGAGCGGGTTTAGCGTCACTTGGCACGGGCTGGCCGGCCTCAGCCTTCCGTCATATGATTGCGAAAAGGCCTCGTTCGTGCCATTTATAAGGGTGCAGGATGGAAGCCTGACTGAGGTAGCAATGGCACACTATATCGCCATCATTGAGGATGCTGGACCGGATCACGCTGTGGGCGTCTGGTTTCCGAATCTACCCGGCTGCACTTCTGGAGGCGACGATATTGACGAGGCATTGCGCAATGCGCCGGAAGCTTTGGAGCTGTACGCCGAAAGCTTCGAGGCGGACGGCAAGCCGATGCCTCGCCCGCGAACCTTGACCGAGCTGAAGTCGGATCCTGACACCGCCGACGACATCAAGACCTACATGGTCGCGCTCGTCGAACTCCGCGCCCGCGCCCATGCAGCGGAGTGAGGAACTACGCGATGCCGCGCTACGTCGCATTGGTCCACAAGGAAGACGGCTGCTACGGCGTGTCATTTCCCGATCTTCCGGGGTTGATCACCGGCGGTGACACTTTCGAGGAAGCCTTGGAGGAGGCCGCCGACGTGCTGCAATTTGCCTCCGAAGGCTGGATCAATCCCGACGGGTCGACCGGCTTCAAGCCGCCAAGCACGATCGAGCAGTTACGCAACGATCCGGAATTCATGGCAGATGCCAAGGAGGCGGTGATCGCATTCGTCGAATTTCCTGCTGATGCTCCCGCGGGGGAGTGAGTTCCGGTCCGGCCTCGCCGGGTGATGGGGCGCATCCAAAATGGCAGTCGATCATTTCGTCGGACGCGGCTAACATCCGCGCGAAGCCTTGATCGGGGGCGATGACTTGTTCGGCTGGTGGAATTCGAAAGTCGAGAACAACGCGGCGCAAAAATCGCCGGGGCATTTGGCACAACCTGACACCCTGCTTGACGACCTTCGTCAGCGCGTTCCCGAATATCTCGCCGACATCGACCAGGGCAAGTTGATCTATCCGGCCTGCAAGCGGACGCTGGCGGACACGGCCGGCGATGTCGGCTCGGTGTGGGATCACACACGGCTCGAAGCGATGCAGTATGTGATAGCGGTGCCGGGCGGGGAATTCGGGTTGCTGAGCGAAGCCGCCCGTCAGATCGAGATGATCGACGGCTATCTGTTCCAGCGTCCGCACGCAAACACCGTGATCGATTTCACCGGCACCGCGACGGCGGATTACCCGATTGCCATTGTGGCCGGCCTCAACTGGCTGACCCGGTGCGCCGAACTGGCGGGCGTTCCGCTGGCCCAGCAGACCGGAACGCTGCGCCATTTCAGAAAGCTCGTCACCTTGGCGCAACGATGGTGGCTGACGGAGGGCGCCATCGAGCGCTGCGGGCAGATGCTGGCCAATGGAGAGCAACCGCCGCTGATGCTCCATCTGGTCTGGTCCGAATACACGCGGCTGGCCAAACAGATCGCGGGGGCCGCCATCTTCGGCGGCTCGATCGACCGTTCGGCGCAGCTGGTGGCGCTGCCCGCCGACCTCGTGCCCCGCTTCGAGGCGGCCAACGATCCGGGGGAACTGGTCTAGGTTCCTTTCTGTGCATGGGGTTGTTTTCGTGATTTTCTGTAGACACCTGCTGTAGGGCCGCTCCGCGTCCGCGGCACAAGATCGTGGTGCTTCGCGCATGCGGCGATTCGTTCAACGCCCGTCATGCCCGCGGTGCGGGACCGATCATTTTTGCGGCGGCAGCGATTGCGCTGTGACCTTCGGGTTCCTATGTCTGCCTCCCCACCATGGAGGCGCTTGCCTTGAGCCGGCCGTAGCGCGGCTCCAGCAGCCATCCCTCCCCATTCAGATCATCAAACCCCGCATGACTTCCATCATCTCCGTTGCAAATCTGTCGAAGACCTATGGCTCCGGTTTCAAGGCGCTCGATCGCATCAACCTCGAGATCAGGCGCGGCGAGATTTTCGCGCTGCTGGGGCCGAACGGCGCCGGCAAAACCACGCTGATCAGCATCATCTGCGGCATCGCCAATCCGAGCGAAGGCAGCGTCACCGTCGACGGTCACGACATCAACAGGGATTATCGCGCGGCGCGCGCCATGATCGGGCTGGTACCGCAGGAACTGCACACCGACGCTTTCGAATCGGTGTGGGCCACCGTCAGCTTCAGCCGCGGCCTGTTCGGCAAGCCGAAGAACCCCGCCCATATCGAAAAAGTGCTGAAGGACCTGTCGCTGTGGGACAAGAAGGATTCCAAGATCGTCACGCTGTCCGGCGGCATGAAGCGCCGGGTGATGATCGCAAAAGCGCTGTCGCACGAGCCGCAGATCCTGTTTCTCGACGAGCCGACCGCGGGCGTCGACGTCGAATTGCGCAAGGGCATGTGGGAAGTGGTGCGGGCGCTGCAGGCCTCCGGCGTCACCATCATCCTGACCACGCATTACATCGAGGAGGCGGAGGAGATGGCCGACCGCATCGGCGTCATCAACAAGGGCGAGATCATCCTGGTCGAGGAGAAGGCCGGCCTGATGCAGAAGCTCGGCAAGAAGCATCTGAAGCTGCATCTGCAGAGCAGGGTCGATGCGATCCCCGCCAGCCTTGCGGACTATCGTCTCGAATTGTCCGGCGACGGCCGCAGCATGACCTATGAATACGACACCAGGGGCGAACGCACCGGCATCACCAGTCTGCTCGGCGACCTCCGTGCCGCCGGCATCCGCATTTCCGATCTCGATACCAGCCAGTCGTCGCTGGAAGACATCTTCGTCAGTCTGGTGAGGGCGTCATGAATTTCAGGGCCGTCCGGGCCATCTATCTGTTCGAGATGGCACGCACCTGGCGCACGCTGCTGCAAAGCATCGTCTCCCCGGTGGTTTCGACCTCGCTTTATTTCGTGGTGTTTGGCGCCGCGATCGGCTCGCGCATCGCCGAGGTCGAGGGCGTCAGCTACGGCACCTTCATCGTGCCAGGACAGGTGATGCTGTCGGTACTGACCCAGAGCATCGCCAACGCCTCGTTCGGCATCTACTTTCCGAAATTCGTCGGCACCATCTATGAACTGCTGTCGGCGCCGGTGTCGTATTTCGAGATCGTGCTCGGCTATGTCGGCGCCGCCGC
>NZ_JAUYQU010000327.1 GCF_030697065.1 Bradyrhizobium sp. | reverse complement strand
CGGTTCCAAAGCAGATTTCCGTCCGCAGCTTTGGGAGCATCACATGAAACGTCGCGATTTTCTGAAATCCGTCACCGGGGTTGCAGCGGGCGCCATGGTGCCGGCGCCGGCGATCTGGTCCGCCGCAAAGGCCCAGGCCCGCTCCGAAACGCTCCTGATCGTCTCGGAAAGCGGTCCCAACAATCTCGACATTCATGGCGTCGGCACCAACGTGCCCGGATACGAGGTGTCGTGGAATTGCTACGACCGGCTGATCAGCCACGAAATGAAGACCGGCCCCGGCGGGGTGGCGTATTACGACCGCGACAAGTTCAAGCCCGAACTCGCCGAAGACATGAAGGTCGGCGACATGTCGGTGACCTTCAAGCTGAGGAAGAACGCCAAGTTTCACGACGGCGCGCCGGTCACGGCAAAGGACGTCAAATGGTCGCTCGACCGCGCGGTCAGCGTCGGCGGCTTCCCGACCTTCCAGATGGGCGCGGGCTCGCTGACCAAGCGCGAGCAGTTCGTCGTGGTCGACGACCACACGGTGCGGATCGACTTCATCAAGAAGGACCGCCTGACCATCCCCGATCTCGCTGTGATCGTGCCCTGCGTGATCAATTCCGAACTGGTGAAGAAGAACGCATCCGAGAAGGATCCGTGGGGTCTCGAATATACCAAGCAGCAGACCGCGGGCTCCGGCGCCTACAAGGTGGCGAAATGGACCGCCGGCACCGAAGTGATCCTGGAGCGCAATGACGACTGGGTCGGCGGCCCGATGCCCAAGGTCAAGCGCGTGATCTGGCGCATGGTGCCGCAGGCCGGCAACCGCCGTGCGCTGCTGGAGCGCGGCGACGCCGATATCTCCTACGACCTGCCCAACAAGGATTTCGTCGAGTTGAAGGGCAGCGGCAAGCTCGACATCGTGTCGGTACCGTATTCCAACGGCGTCCAGTACATCGGCATGAACGTCAAGATCCCGCCGTTCGACAATCCGAAGGTGCGCGAAGCGGTCGCCTGCGCGCTTCCCTATCAGAAGATCATGGACGCGGTGCTGTTCGGGCTCGCCAAGCCGATGTTCGGTGCGGCCGCCGATGCGCCCACAGAGGTGGCGTGGCCGCAGCCGACCAAATTCGTCACCAACATCGAGAAGGCCAAGGCGCTGCTGGCTGAGGCCGGCTTTCCCAACGGCTTCGAGACCACGCTGTCGTTCGATCTCGGTTTCGCCGGCGTCAACGAGCCGCTCTGCGTGCTGGTGCAGGAGAGCCTCGGCCAGATCGGGATCAAGACCACGATCAACAAGATCCCGGGCGCCAACTGGCGCACGGAGCTCAACAAGAAGGTGCTGCCGCTCTACACCAACGTGTTCTCCGGCTGGCTCGACTATCCCGAATACTTCTTCATCTGGTGCTACGACGGCAAGAACTCGATCTTCAACACCATGAGCTACCAGTCGAAGGCGATGGATGCCTTCATCCACGGCGCCGTCGATGCCGCGGCGGTCGGCGACAAGGCGGTCTACGAGAAGGACGTCAAGGGCTTCGTCGACCTTGCGTTCAAGGATATTCCGCGGATTCCGCTCTACCAGCCCTACGTCAACGTCGCGATGCAGAAGAACGTCTCGGGCTACCAGTACTGGTTCCACCGAAGGCTCGACTACCGTGCCCTGGTGAAGGCGTAACGCCACATGCTGACCATGATCGGCAAACGGCTGATGTTCGCGATCCCGAGCTTGATCGGGGTCGTGATCGTCACCTTCCTGCTGACCCGCGCGCTGCCCGGCGATCCCGCGGCCTATTTCGCCGGCCCCGCCGCGACCAAGGAGGCGGTCGAACAGATCCGCAAGAAACTCGGCCTCGACAAGCCGCTGATCGAGCAGTTCTTCCGCTACACCGCCGACCTCGCCCAGGGCGATTTCGGCAATTCGCTCACCACCGGCCAGCCGGTCGCGACCGAAATCCGCAACCGCCTGCCGGCTTCCGCCGAGCTGACATTGCTCGGCCTCGTCGTTTCGATCGCCATCGCAATTCCGCTCGGCGTGCTCGCGGCGACCAGGCCGGGCTCGTGGATCGACCATCTCTGCCGGATTACCACCACGGCCGGCGTCTCGCTGCCGGTGTTCTTCACCGGACTGGTGCTGGTCTATGTGTTCTATTTCCGGCTGGGCTGGTCGCCCGCGCCGCTGGGGCGGCTCGACGTGTTCTACAGCGCGCCGCCGGCGGTGACCGGCTTCTATCTGATCGACGCCATGATCGCGCGAGACTTCGAGACCTTTCGCTCGGCGTTCAGCCAGCTGATGCTGCCGGCCGCGACCCTCGCGGTGTTCTCGCTGGCGCCGATCGCGCGCATGACGCGGGCCTCGATGCTGGCGGTGCTGTCGTCGGATTTCGTGCGAACCGCGCGCGCCAGCGGGCTGTCGCCGGGCACCGTGATCGTCACCTACGCCTTCCGCAACGCCATGCTGCCGGTCATCACCACGCTCAGCATGGTGTTCTCCTTCCTGCTCGGCGCCAACGTGCTGGTGGAAAAGGTGTTCGCCTGGCCCGGCATCGGCTCCTATGCGGTGGAAGCGCTGATTTCGTCGGACTTCGCTCCGGTGCAGGGCTTCGTGCTCACCATGGCCGTGATGTACGTGCTGCTCAATCTCCTGATCGATATTCTCTATGGCGTGATCGATCCCCGCGTCAGGCTCGAAGGGTGAGGTTGGAAACATGAGCAGCGCCGCCCCCGTGGTCGAACCCGCCAGCCCCGCCCGCACCTCGGGACTCGCCGCGATGTTCGAGCACACCCGCTACGTTCTTGGCGAGAACCGCGTCACCGCGTTCGCGTTCGGCCTTCTGGTCGTTATCCTGTTCGCGGCGCTGTTCGGCCCCTACATCGTTCCCTACGATCCGCTGGCGTCGAACACTGCGTCGGCGCTGAAGCCGCCCTCGGCGGCGCACTGGTTCGGCACCGACCAACTCGGGCGCGACATATTCAGTCGCGTCATCGTGGCGACACGGCTCGACGTCTTCATCGCCGTCGCATCGGTGGTGCTGGTGTTCCTGATGGGCGGCCTTGCCGGCATTGCCGGGGGCTATTTCGGCGGCTGGACCGACCGCATCGTCGGCCGCATCGCCGATACCATCATGGCATTCCCGCTGTTCGTGCTGGCCATGGGCATCGTTGCCGCGCTCGGCAACACCGTGCAGAACATCATCATCGCCACCGCGATCGTGAATTTCCCTCTCTATGCCCGCGTCGCCCGCGCCGAAGCCAATGTCCGGCGCGACGCCGGTTTTGTGCAGGCGGCGCGGTTGTCGGGCAATGGCGAATTCCGGATTCTGCTGGTGCATATCCTGCCCAACATCATGCCGATCATGATCGTGCAGATGTCCCTGACCATGGGTTACGCTATCCTCAACGCCGCCGGCCTGTCCTTCATCGGCCTTGGGGTGCGGCCGCCGACCCCCGAATGGGGCATCATGGTCGCCGAAGGCGCCGGCTTCATGGTCTCGGGCGAATGGTGGATCGCGCTGTTTCCGGGCCTCGCGCTGATGATCGCGGTGTTCTGTTTCAACCTGCTCGGCGACGGCCTGCGCGACATCGTCGATCCGCAGCGCAGGACGTGAGGATCACGCGATGACCGCGCAACCGCTGCTCGACGTCAAGGACCTCACCGTCGAATTCGCCACCCGCCGCGGCATCGTGAAGGCCGTTCAGCATGTCGACATCACGGTGGCAAAGGGCGAGACGCTCGGCATCGTCGGCGAATCCGGCTCCGGCAAGTCCGTCACCTCCTACGCGGTGATGCGGATCCTCGACCGCGCCGGCAAGATCGCCGAGGGCGCGGTGACGTTCTCCGGCATTGACGTCCGGAACGCCACCGAGGACCAGATGCGCGACCTGCGCGGCCGCGAAATCTCGATGATCTTCCAGAATCCGCGTGCGGCGCTGAACCCGATCCGCAAGGTCGGCGACCAGATCGAGGACGTGCTGCGCCAGCATGTCCAGGCCGCCGCCGGCGATCGCGGCGAGAAGGCGATCGAGGCGCTGGAGGCGGTCAAGATCGCCCGTCCGCGCGAGCGCTATCACGCCTATCCGTTCGAACTGTCCGGCGGCATGTGCCAGCGCGTGGTGATCGCGCTGGCACTGGCCTGCAATCCGCAACTCCTGATCGCGGACGAGCCGACCACCGGCCTCGACGTCACCACGCAGAAGGCAGTGATGGACCTGATCGTCGAACTGACCCGAAGCCGGGGCATGTCGACCATCCTGATCACCCACGACCTCGGCCTGGCCGCAGCCTATTGCGACCGCGTGGTGGTGATGGAGAAGGGCCGTGTCGTCGAGACCGCGCTGTCGGCCGACATCTTCGCGAAACCGGAACACCCCTACACCAGGAAGCTGATGCGCGCGACGCCGCGGGTCGGCGTGTCCCTGCGCGATCTGTTGCCGGAGGAGGAGGCGTCGAAGCTGGCGCCGATCGCGTCCCACCCAACAACCGTCATGGCCGGGCTTGACCCGGCCATCCATCTTTCTTCGCCGGACTCTTCCTCAAAGCTGGACCCCCGGGTCAAGCCCGGGGGTAACGAACTTGCAAAACCCCTTCTCCTCGTCGAAAAACTCGTCAAGGAATATCCCCGCCAGGGCGCCACGGCGACGCTGGCAAAACTGTTTTCGCGCAAGCCGCCGGTCGAGCTCGAACAGTTCCGCGCGGTCGACGGCATCAGCTTTTCGGTCGGCCATGGCGAGAGCGTCGGGCTGGTCGGCGAATCCGGTTGCGGCAAGTCCACGACGTCGATGATGGTGATGCGGCTGTTGGACCAGACCTCGGGCCGCATCCTGTTCGACGGCGACGAGATCGGCAACATCCTGCCCAACGCGTTTGCGCGGCTGCCGCTGCGCAAGAGCATCCAGATGGTGTTCCAGGATCCGACCGACAGCCTCAATCCGCGCTTCACGGCGGCGCGCGCCATCGTCGATCCGATCATGCAACTCGGCGACATCAAGGGACGTGACGCGCTGCGCGCCCGCTGCGAGGAACTGGCCGGCATGGTCGGCCTGCCGGTCAACCTGCTGGATCGATTTCCGCATCAATTGTCGGGCGGCCAGAAGGCCCGGGTCGGCATCGCACGCGCCATTGCGCTGCGCCCGAAACTGGTGATCCTCGACGAGCCGACGGCAGCGCTCGACGTCTCGGTACAGGCGGTGGTGCTGAACCTGCTGCAGGACCTGAAATCGTCGATGGGCATGAGCTATCTGTTCGTGTCGCATGATCTCAACGTGGTGCGGCTGCTGTGCGACCGGGTCATCGTGATGCGGACGGGGCGCATCGTCGAGCAAGGGCCGGCGGAAAGCGTCTTGGGCAATCCGCAGGATGCCTATACAAGGGAGCTGTTGACGGCGATTCCACATCCGCCGTTGCCGGCATGATTGTCATGCGCCGCGAAAGCGTGGCATCCAGTATTCGCCGGCGTCTGCTGGGTCGCCCCGGTCAAGCCGGGCGGAGGCGAAATGGGAGAGAATGTTGACCGTCAGCAGTTCCGATCCGCTTGACGATTATATCGACGCCGTCGGCCGGGCGCTTTCGCTACCGATCGAGGACGCCTGGAGGCCGGCGGTGAAGGCCAATCTGGAAGTGTCGCTGCGGTTGGCGCGGCTGGTCGATGAGTTCCCGCTGCCCGATGAAACCGAGCCGGCCAGTGTCTTTGCAGCCTGATATCATCATGAGCGCAAATCCCGACGATCTGTCGGCCGCGGAAATCGCGCAGGCCGTGGCCGGCGGCAAGCTATCCGCAGCCGGCGTGACGGAAGCCGCACTGGCGCGGATCGCAAAGCACGATTCCGTCCTGAATTCCTTCACCGACGTGACCGCCGATCGCGCCCGCGCGAAAGCGAAGGCGATCGACGCTGCCGTCGCGGCCGGTCAAAATCCAGGACCGCTGGCCGGCGTGCCGTTCGCCGTCAAGAATCTGTTCGACGTGCAAGGGATCTCCACCCGCGCCGGATCGAAGATCAACCGCGATCTCAAACCATCGTCGCGCGACGCCACCCTGATCGAGCGGATGGAAGCGGCCGGCGCCGTGCTGGTCGGCGCGCTCAACATGGGCGAATACGCCTATGATTTCACCGGCGAGAACGTGCATGACGGACCGTCGCGCAATCCGCATGACGTGACCCGGATGACCGGCGGCTCCTCGGGCGGTTCCGGCGGCGCGGTCGGCGGCCGGCTGGTGCCGCTGGCGCTGGGTTCCGACACCAACGGTTCGATCCGGGTGCCGTCGTCGTTCTGCGGCATCTTCGGCTTGAAGCCGACCTACGGCCGCCTGTCGCGCGCGCGCTCGTTTCCGTTCGTGGCGAGTTTCGATCACCTCGGCCCGTTCGCGCGCAGCGTGCGGGATCTCGCGCTGGCCTATGACGCGATGCAGGGTCCTGACGCCGACGATGCGGCGTGCAGCACGCGGGCGGTCGAGCCGGTCAGTGCGCTGTTGGGGCAGGACATCGGCGATTTGCGGATCGCCGTCGCCGGCGGCTACTTCCAGAAGAATGTTTTCCCCGAAGCGGTCGAGGCCGTTGCCCGCGTCGCAAAAGCGCTCGGCCCGACCAGGACGGTGGAGATTCCCGAAGCCGCGCGCGCCCGCGCCGCCGC
>NZ_JAUYQU010000322.1 GCF_030697065.1 Bradyrhizobium sp. | reverse complement strand
GGGGGGCCGGTCTATGCTCCGGCGCTTGCAAGCGCCAACCATTCGAACGGGTCAGCCATGAAGGACGATAACGGCATCGGCGAAGGCCAGCCGGCAAAAAACCCGCGGCAGGACCGGCTGAAACTGGCGCTGCGGGAGAATCTCAAGCGGCGAAAGTCGCAGGCGAGGGGACGCAGCGATGCGAACGCCGCACCTCGCGAGGATGCCGGCGCCTCCCTACATGACGAACCCGGCGAGCAACCGGGCGGGGCTGTCACGCGGCAGTCGGGAGGAAATGATTGACTGCGGGCGGTGTGGCCCGGGACATGCTTGTCCGCTTCGCGGCGGTATTGGGTTGCTAGAGGTGCAAGACAAAGATGAGGACAGATTCGATCTCTGAAAACAGCACGGATGGTCCTGGGTCGTCCCCTGCGTTTCCCCGTCACGAGCAGACATTTCCGGAACTGACCCCGCACGAGATCGCGCGGATGCGCCGGTTCGGCGAACTCCGCAGCTACCGCTCCGGGGAAATGCTGTTCGAGACCGGCAAGCCCGGCCCCGGCATGTTCGTCGTCCTGTCCGGCCACGTCGCGATCACCCAGCGTGACGGCCTCGGCAACGTCACCCCGGTGATCGATCAGGGGCCGGGGCAGTTTCTCGCCGAGATCGGCCAACTCTCCGGCCGCGTCGCGCTGGTCGACGGCCATGCCGAGGGCGATGTCGAGACGCTGTTGATCCCGCCGGAGCAATTGCGGGCGCTGCTGGTCGCCGAAGCCGATCTCGGCGAGCGCCTCATGCGCGCGCTGATCCTGCGCCGGGTCAACCTGATCCAGGGCGGCGTCGGCGGCCCGGTGCTGATCGGCGCCCACACGCTCGGCGACATGGCGCGGCTGCAGAATTTTCTCGGCCGCAACGGCCATCCCTACCATTTGCTCGATCCCGCCACCGACAAGGACGCCGCCGACCTCGTCGCGCGCTACGCGGCCTCCCGCGCCGACCTGCCGCTGGTGGTGTGCCCCGACGGCACGGTGCTGCGCAATCCCACGGAGTCGGAAATCGCCTACGCGATCGGGATGATCGGCGACCAGGATCACGACAAGCTCTACGACGTCGCGGTGGTCGGCAGCGGACCGGCGGGGCTCGCCACCGCCGTTTATGCGGCCTCCGAGGGATTGTCGGTCGCCGTGTTCGACGCCCGCGCCTTCGGCGGCCAGGCCGGCGCCAGCGCGCGAATCGAAAACTATCTCGGCTTTCCCACCGGCATTTCCGGCATGGCGCTGGCCGGCCGCGCCTACAATCAGGCGCAGAAATTCGGCGCGCAGATGTTGATCCCGGTCTCGGTCCGATCGCTGGATTGCTCGCGCGACGATGGCGCTCTCGCGCTGTCGACCGATTGCGGACAATTGATGCGCGCCCGTTCCGTGGTGGTGGCCAGCGGCGCGCGCTACCGGCGGCCCGACATCGCCAATCTCGCCAGTTTCGAAGGCCGCGGCGTCTGGTACTGGGCTTCCCCGATCGAGGCGCGGCTTTGCGCCGACCAGGAGGTCGCACTGGTCGGCGGCGGCAATTCCGCGGGCCAGGCCGCGGTGTTTCTGTCGAGCCACGCCCGCAAGGTCTATATGGTGATCCGTGGCGGCGGCCTCGGCGCCAGCATGTCGCGCTATCTGATCGAGCGCATCGAGGCCACGCCCAATATCGAATTGCTGTTCAATACCGAAGTGGTCGGTCTTGACGGCGGCGAGGAAGGCTCGCTCGAGCGGGTGCGCTGGCGCAGCCGCCTCGGCGGCGACGAGAGCGCGGTCGAAATCCGCAACCTGTTCCTGTTCGTCGGCGCCGATCCCGCCACCGACTGGCTCGACGGCTGCGGCGTCATGGTCGATCGCGGCGGCTTCGTGGTCACCGGCGCGCAATGCGACACGGGCGAGGGGCGCCCGGTATCGGCGCTGGAGACGTCGGTGCCCGGCGTGTTCGCGGTCGGTGATGTCAGGTCGGGATCGGTCAAGCGGGTCGGCGGCGCGATCGGCGAAGGCGCGCAGGTGGTCGCGGCGCTGCACGGTTATCTGGACGATGCGGCGAAGCCCGCGGTTTAGGCAGCGGGCCGGCGTCGCGTTCTTCACGATGTGGGATCTGGGCCTGCGTAGCAGGAAAATCCCTTCCGTATACCTGTGTATGATTGAATACACCGAGGCTTGAATGGAAATCTCCTGATGTCGGCCGTAGCATTCGGCATTTCAACTGGGAGATACTCGTGATCCTTGGCATGGATTTATCCACGTTCGTCACCGTGCACGTCGTCATCAGCCTGATTGCGATCGCGGCCGGCATCATCGTCATGTTCGGCATGCTCGGCTCCAGCCGAATGCCGGGACTGACCGCGATCTTCCTGTCGACCACGATCCTGACCAGCGCCCCGGGGTTTGTGATTCCGCCGCTGGTGACGGAGAAGTTCCTCCCGTCGCATCTGTTCGGTTTTCTTTCGCTGGGGTTGCTGGCGGTCGCCTGTTTCGCACTGTACGGCAAGAAACTTCTCGGAGCGTGGCGCTGGATCTACGTGCTGACCGCGCTGATCTCGCTTTATCTCAACGTGTTCGTGCTGGTGATCCAGAGCTTCCTGAAGGTGCCGGCGCTGCACGCGCTGGCGCCGAGCGTGCCGCCGGCCGAGCCGCCCTTCGCCATCGCCCAGGGTGTCGTGCTGGTGTTCTTCGTCGTCGCCATCATCGGCGCGGTCCGGCGGTACCGGCCGGTGCCGTCATACGGCTGAAATCATCGATCGTCATTCCGGGGCGAGCGGAGCACGAAACCGGAATCTCGATCAACAATCTGGCGGATTCCGGGTCCACGCGAAGGCGCGTGTTCCGGAATGACGATCCAGGATGACGAGCCAACAAGAGCAAGAAGGAGTCCACCATGCCGACCATCACCACCAAAGACGGCACCGAAATCTTCTACAAGGACTGGGGCAGCGGTCAGCCCATCGTGTTCAGCCACGGCTGGCCGTTGTCGTCCGACGACTGGGACACGCAGATGCTGTTCTTCGTGAACAACGGTTTCCGCGTTGTCGCCCATGACCGCCGCGGCCACGGCCGCTCCAGCCAGACCGGCGACGGCCACGACATGGATCATTATGCCGACGATCTCGCGGCGCTGACGGCGCATCTCGATCTCAAGAATGCCGTTCACGTCGGCCACTCCACGGGCGGCGGCGAGGTGGTGCACTACATCGCGCGTCACGGCGAAAGCCGGGTGGCGAAGGCCGCCATCATCAGCGCGGTGCCGCCGCTGATGGTGAAGACCGCGGCCAATCCCGGCGGCCTGCCAAAAGAAGTGTTCGACGGATTGCAGGCGGCGCTGCTCGCCAATCGTTCGAATTTCTACCGCGAACTGCCTTCGGGCCCGTTCTATGGCTTCAACCGGCCCGGCGCCAAACCGTCGGAAGCCATCATCCAGAATTGGTGGCGCCAGGGCATGATGGGCGGCGCCAAGGCGCATTACGACGGCATCATCGCCTTCTCGCAGACCGACTTTACCGAAGACCTCGGAAAGATCACCGTGCCGGTGCTGGTGATGCATGGCGACGACGACCAGATCGTTCCCTATGCCGATTCCGCGCCATTGTCGGCCAAACTGTTGAAGAACGGCACGCTGAAGACCTACAAGGGCTTTCCGCACGGCATGCCCACCACGGAAGCGGCGACCATCAACGCCGACCTGCTGGCCTTCATCAAATCATGAAAGTCATCCTGTTCGGCGCAACCGGCATGGTCGGGCAGGGCGTGCTGCGCGAATGCCTGATCGATCCCGGCGTCGAAAGCGTGCTCTCGGTCGGGCGCAGCCCGACCGGCGAGAAACACACCAAACTCCGTGAAATCGTCCACGGCGATTTCACGGATTTTTCGGCGATCGAATCCGAACTGTCGGACTATGACGCCTGCTTCTTCTGCCTCGGCGTCTCCTCGCTCGGAATGGATCCGGAACGCTATCGGCATCTGACCTACGACGTCACCATGGCCGCGGCGACGACGCTGGCCAAGCTCAATCCGGGCATGGTATTCATCTATGTCACCGGGCGCGGCACCGATTCCACCGAACAGGGCAGCCGGAGGTGGGCGCGGGTCAAGGGCAAGACCGAGAACGACCTGCTCAAGCTGCCGTTCAGGGCCGCCTACATGTTTCGTCCCAACGGGATCCAGCCGCTGCACAGCGTGCGCTCGAAGACCGGCTGGATCAACGCGGTCTACACGGTGTTAGCACCGATGTTGTCATACCTGGTCCGCGCCGCGCCGGGCATCATGACCACGTCCGAAAAACTCGGCCGCGCCATGATCAAGGTGGCGCGCGATGGTTTCCCGCGGCCGGTGCTGGAGAGCGAGGATATCAACAGGTTCTGACCGTCATTCCGGGGCGCGCGAGGCGCGAACCCGGAAGCTCGAGATTCCCCGGTGCGCAATTGCGCACCTGAGGTTCGATGCTGCGCATCGCCCCGGAATGACGGCTGAATCATCTGTCGCTTCAAACGGCCCTGCGTGAACGCGGACGTGTGGATACGCGTCTTGAATCCGAATCGGAATTCTCCGAGGCCTGTATCTGGAAGCCGGTATCCCGGCCCCGTCGCCAATAACGGAAGATCAATATCTGGCGACGACCGCGCCGCCCCAGCGATAATTCAGGCGGACGGTGACGAGGTCGACATCCTGGTGGATGCGGTCGCTGGCGTAGGCGGTGCCGGCCGGCGCGAGCGTACCGTTGTTGGTGAAGGTGATGAACCTGTCCTGCATGAACATATGATCGTATTCGACCGCGAAGGACCAGTTCGGCGCAAAGCCATATTCCAGGCCGACGCCGATCACGCCGCCCCAGCGGGTGTCGTTGACGGTGTTGCTGATCTGGAGGCCGTTGGCGGTCAGATAGCCCCAATAGCGATCGGAGGTCAGCGCGGCGCCGCCCTTCAGGTAGAGCAGCGTGTTGTTCCAGGCGTAGCCGATCTGGCCGGTGAACAGTCCGAACGCGTCGACATGGGTGGCGTTGGTGACGGCCGGGAACGGGATACTCACATTGCTGCCGCGGAAATTGGCCCAGTTGCCCTGGGCTTCGACGCCGAACACGATATAGGAACTCTGCATGCGATAACCGACCTGGCCGCCGGCGGTGCCGCCGGTTGCATCATGGCAACCCTCGGAAACGTTGAACGCGCCGGCCGCATTGCTGAAATCCCAGCACTTGTGGCTCGATCCCCAACCGCCATTGGCGCCGAGGTAAAAGCCGCTCCAGTCGTACATGGCGAGCATCGGCGCCTTGTCGTAGGGACGGGCGGCCATGTCCGCTGCGGAGGCCGATGTGATCATGGCGAGCGCGCCGACGGTGCCGAGCAGGAGCTTGCGCATGCCAAATCCTTTGAGGTCGAAGTCCCGTGGACGAATCAATTTCTGCGAGCAGGCTACGCCGCGCGGACCCAAATCATGTCTCCTTATTGGTACAGTACGGCACCGAATGCAGGTCGCCCGGGGGCGCGCATCAGCACCGGCAGCGAATGCGCAGGGGGAAGGCGACGCCACGACCCGAAACCGGCCCAAATCCCATCAAATAGCCGCAAATTTCAAAGCTTTTGCCATCCGGGCGTCCTTCGCCCTATACTTTATGCATTGCAAACAGGAATTGGCATGGATCGCATTCGCATCGTCGGCGGCAGCAAGCTCAATGGCACGATTCCGATCTCGGGCGCCAAGAATGCCGCACTGCCATTGATGATCGCGGGTCTGCTGAGCGAGGAGACGCTGATCCTCGACAACGTGCCGCGGCTGGCCGACGTGGTGAACCTGCAGCGCATTCTCTCCAATCACGGCGTCGATATCATGTCGGCGGGCAAACGGCCCGGCGACCGCGAATACCAGGGCCAGACCCTGCATATCTCGGCGGCCGACATTATCGACACCACCGCGCCCTACGAACTGGTGTCGAAAATGCGCGCCAGTTTCTGGGTGATCGCGCCGCTGCTGGCGCGAATGCACGAGGCGAGGGTGTCGCTGCCCGGCGGCTGCGCCATCGGTACGAGGCCGGTCGATCTCCTGATCATGGCGCTGGAGAAACTCGGCGCCATCATCACCATCGACGGCGGCTATGTGGTCGCGAAAGCGCCCGGCGGACTGAAGGGCGCCGCCATCGACTTTCCCAAGGTCACCGTGAGCGGCACTCATGTCGCGCTGATGGCGGCGACCCTGGCCAAAGGCACCACCGTGATCACCAATGCCGCCTGCGAGCCGGAAATCCTCGATGTCGCCGACTGCCTCAACAAGATGGGCGCCCGTGTTTCCGGCGCCGGCACGCCGCGCATCGTGATCGAAGGGGTGGCGAAGCTGCACGGCGCGCGGCATACCGTGTTGCCGGACCGGATCGAGACCGGCACCTATGCGATGGCGGTGACGATGACCGGCGGCGATGTGCTGCTGGCCGGCGCGCGGCCCGAACTGCTGCAATCGGCGCTCGACGTGCTGACCGAGGCCGGCGCGGTGATCACGGCCGATCATGAAGGCATCCGCGTGGTCAGGAACGGCGCCGGCCTGATGCCGGTGACGGTTTCGACCGCGCCGTTTCCGGGCTTTCCCACCGATCTGCAGGCGCAGCTGATGGCGCTGATGGCCTGCGCCGGCGGCGCCTCCCATATCACCGAGACGATTTTCGAGAACCGCTTCATGCATGTGCAGGAACTGGCGCGGTTCGGCGCGCGGATCAGCCTCGACGGCGAGACCGCCACCATCGACGGCATCGCCAGGCTGCGCGGCGCGCCCGTGATGGCCACCGACCTGCGCGCTTCGGTGTCGCTCGTCATCGCCGGGCTCGCCGCCGAGGGCGAGACCATGGTCAACCGGGTCTACCATCTCGACCGCGGCTTCGAGCGGCTCGAGGACAAATTGTCGGCCTGCGGCGCCACCATCGAACGCATCAGCGGATAGGGGCGCGCATCGGTGACGGCAGAGCTCAAACTGATCGCGCTCGACGCCGACGATCTCGCGGTGATCTCGGCGCATGTGCAGGACGCCCGGGTGCAGACCGCTGACATCGTCTGGCGGCAGGGTGAAAAGCGGCTGGTGGTCGGGATGTCCCGGCTGGACTGGGAACAGACGCTGGCGGGGGAAACCGCGCCGCGCCGCCTGATCGCGGCGCTGCGCTTCGACCGGGTGCTGGCGTGCAAATCGCGCAATATCGATCTGGAGGCGCCGCCGGTCGCCCTCGAACTGCTGGGCATCGAATTTCATCCCGGCGAAGCCCCCGGCGGCAGCGCGGTGCTGCTGTTCGCCCAGGGCGGGGCGCTGCGGCTCGACGTCGAATGTCTCGAATGCGAGCTGACCGACCTTGGCGACGACGATCTCGGCACCGGCGAACTCGGCGAGGGCGCGGAGTCGGGGCTGGGGGCGTGAGACGCTGCCGTATGGTGGGCTAAAGGCGCGCCCTTCGCGCCGTGCCCACCATCTGCCATCGCGCAAGCTGAGAAATGGTGGGCACGGCGCAAGGGCGCCTTTGCCCACCCTACGGTCCGGGCTAAGGGTTGACGGCGGTTTATCGCCGCGTCATGAGCAGTGTACCCTTGGAAAGCCGCCATGCCCGTTCGACTCGACCACAGCAGCGCCGATTTCACCCGTCAATTCGCGGGTTTTCTCGGCGCCAAGCGCGAGGTTTCGGCCGATATCGAGGCGGCGACCCGCGCCATTGTCGATGATGTGGCCGCGCGCGGCGACGCCGCCTTGATCGAGGCGACGCGCAAGTTCGACCGGCTGGAGCTCGATGCCGGCGGCCTGCGGGTGACCTCGGCCGAAATCGACGCCGCGGTGGCGGCCTGCGACGCCGAAACGCTCGACGCGCTGGCCTTCGCCCGCGACCGCATCGAGGTGTTTCACACCAGGCAGTTGCCGAAGGACGAGCGCTTCACCGATGCGCTCGGCGTCGAGCTCGGCTGGCGCTGGAGCGCGATCGACGCCGTCGGGCTCTATGTCCCGGGCGGCACCGCGGCCTATCCGTCATCTGTGCTGATGAATGCGGTGCCGGCGAAGGTCGCAGGCGTGCCGCGCGTCGTGATGGTGGTGCCGTCGCCGGACGGCAAGCTCAACCCGCTGGTGCTGGCGGCGGCCCATCTCGGCGGCGTCTCCGAAATCTACCGGGTCGGCGGCGCGCAGGCGGTGGCGGCGCTGGCTTACGGCACCGCCACCATCGCGCCGGTGGCCAAGATCGTCGGCCCCGGCAACGCCTATGTCGCCGCCGCCAAGCGGCAGGTGTTCGGCAAGGTCGGCATCGACATGATCGCCGGTCCCTCGGAAGTGCTCGTGATCGCCGACGAGTCGGGCAATGCCGGCTGGATCGCGGCCGACCTGCTGGCGCAGGCCGAGCACGACGCCAACGCGCAGTCGATCCTGATCACCGACAGCGCGCGGCTTGCCGACGATGTCGCGCGCGCGGTGCAGTCGCAGCTCTCTACGCTGCCGCGCGCCGATATCGCGCGGGCCTCGTGGGACGCGTTCGGCGCCATCATCCTGGTGGACAACCTGGATGAGGCCGTGCCGCTGGCCAATGCCATCGCCGCCGAGCATCTGGAGATCATGACGGCCGATCCGGAGGCGCTCTCGGCGCAGATCCGCAATGCCGGCGCGATCTTCCTCGGCCCCCACACCCCCGAGGCGATCGGCGACTACGTCGGAGGCTCCAACCATGTGCTGCCGACCGCGCGCTCGGCGCGGTTCTCCTCCGGCCTCGGCGTACTTGACTTCATGAAGCGAACGTCGATCCTGAAATGCGGGCCGGACCAGTTGCGGGCACTGGGACCGGCGGCGATGACGCTGGGCAGGGCCGAGGGCCTCGATGCCCATGCGCGCTCAGTGGGAATGCGCCTCAACCTGTCATGACCAAGCCCCCGCCAGACGAGGATTCCAACAATCGCATCGTCGCGGTGACGCTCGACGAGGAATCGATCGGGCGTTCCGGCCCCGATATCGAGCATGAGCGGGCGATCGCGATCTACGACCTGGTCGAGAAGAACCTGTTCGCGCCCGAAGGCGCCGATAACGGGCCGTTCACCCTGCATATCGGCATCACCGGCAGCCGGCTGATGTTCGACATCCGCCGCGAGGACGGCACGCCGGTGGTGGCGCATCTGTTGTCGTTGACGCCGTTCCGGCGCATCGTCAAAGACTATTTCATGATCTGCGACAGTTACTACCAGGCAATCCGCACCGCCACGCCGGACAAGATCGAGGCCATCGACATGGGCCGCCGCGGCATTCACGACGAGGGCTCCCGCACCCTGCAGGAACGGCTGAAGGGCAAGGTGCGGCTCGATTTCGAGACCGCCCGCCGGCTGTTCACGCTGATCACCGTCCTGCACTGGAAGGGGCAGGACGGATGATTCCAAAACGTGGGTGCCGGTTTTCGGACCGGGTCATGCGCACAATACAGCGGACGTAGTCCGTGGAGACGCCGCCGCGCGCGCGCACCCCGCAGGCCGTGCTGTTTGCATGCGGCCTCAACAGCGTGCGTTCGCCGATGGCCGCAAGCCTGCTGCAGCAGATGTTCCCGCAGGCGCTCTACGTCAAATCCGCCGGCGTCCGCAAGGGCGAGCTCGATCCGTTCGCGGTCGCCGCGATGGCGGAGCTGGGCCACGACATTTCCCAACACAAGCCGACCACGTTCGAGGAACTCGACGACTGGGAGGGGCTGAATTTCGATCTCATCGTCACGCTGTCGCCGGAGGCGCATCACAAGGCGCTGGAACTGACCCGGACCATGGCGGTCGACGTCGAATACTGGCCGACCCACGATCCCACCGGCGCCGACGGCAATCGCGAGCAGAAGCTGCAGGCCTATCGCGAGGTCTGCGACTCCCTGTCGATGCGCATCCGCAAGCGGTTTTCCAGGGTGGGGGCTGCGAATGGGTGAACATCGTCATTCCGGGGCGATGCAAAGCATCGCACCCGGAATCTCGAGGTTCCGGGTTCGCGTCTTCGACGCGCCCCGGAATGACGTGGTTTCAAGCTTCCTGTAGCCGGTTGTCTCTCGGAAGGCGTTCCGATAGGTTCCGCGCAAATTTCGCCCCGTCCTCCCGCCGACGAATCCCCGCATGCTAGGCCGTCCCAAATTCGTTCTTGCCTCCGGTTCGCCGCGACGGCTCAGCCTGCTCAACCAGGCCGGCATCGAGCCCGATGCGCTGCGTCCGGCCGATGTCGACGAGACCCCGAAGCGGGGCGAGCTGCCGCGCGCCTGCGCCAACCGGCTCGCCCGCGCCAAGGCCGACGCCGCGCTCAAATCGGTGCAGCTCGACGACGAATTGCGCGGCGCCTTCATTCTGGCCGCCGACACCGTGGTCGCGGTCGGCCGCCGCATCCTGCCCAAGGCCAATCTGGTCGACGAGGCCTCGCAATGCCTGCGGCTGCTGTCGGGGCGCAACCACCGGGTCTATACCGCGATCTGCCTGGTGACGCCGAAGCAGGCCTTCCGCCAGCGCCTGATCGAGACAAGGGTGCGGTTCAAGCGGCTCAGCGAGGACGATATCCAGGCCTATATCGGTTCCGGCGAATGGCGCGGCAAGGCTGGCGGCTACGCCGTGCAGGGCATCGCCGGCTCGTTCGTGGTCAAGATGGTCGGCTCCTACACCAATATCGTCGGCCTGCCGCTCTACGAATCGGTCACGCTGCTGGGCGGCGAGGGCTACCCGATCCGCTTCGGCTGGCTCAATGCCAGCTGAGCCGCCGGAAAAGGCCGGCCCCGGCACGGCGGCGGCGAAGAAATGCCCGATCTGCGGCAAGCTGGCGACGGAGGCCTCCAAGCCGTTCTGCTCCGAGCGCTGCCGCGACGTCGACCTGAACCGCTGGCTGTCCGGCTCCTACGTCGTCCCCGGCCGCCCGGAAGCCGACGAAGACGCCGATTAGCAAAATCCCGAAAACAACCCCATGCAATGACAGGACGGCGTCGCCCGCCGGAGATGGCGGACGCCACCCCCCCCCCTTCCGCCGCCGTCTGGGATACCGCGGAAAACGTCAATTCGCGTTGTTTCCCAGCCATTGGCCGCCCGGGCCACCCCCGGGCCGCGCCCGGCGAAGCCGCAGGCGAAGCCGGGTGGACACAACCCCCCGGCCCCACTATAAACCGGCGCTCCCGGGCCTCGGCGCCCGGCAGTGCCCGGGTAGCTCAGTTGGTAGAGCATGCGACTGAAAATCGCAGTGTCGGTGGTTCGATCCCGCCCCCGGGCACCATGTTTCCATAGGCGCGGCTTTCACGCCAAGACCTCCGAAACTAGCCTCACCCCCCGAATGTTTTTTCGGAATGCCGATCGGCGGCAGATTTTCATCTGCTCACTGATGCGCTGAATCTCCTTGAATACCGGCGACGCGGCGGAGGCCTTTTTAGTGGAGGAGCAGTCCTCGTCAGGAATGGCGGGATAGTGCTTTTAAAAAAATCCCGCTTGTGGGCGGTCCAAAATCCCCGCGCCGCCGGTGCCGGCGAAGCTATCCCGCCAGCGCCGCTGCGTTAGCCGACGCCCCCGTCACCATGGGCGGGCGCGCGATGCCGCGCATGGTGCGACGCGCATGATGGAATTCGAGCACGCGTTTTGCCGTCCGGGTCTCGAGCCGCTCGAACTCTTCGCGCGCCTGGGCGAGATCCCTTGCAGACATCCTGCGCTCCGCCGCCCGCATCAGCAGGAGCGCCTTGACCGTTGCCCAGGAGCAGCCGGCGGCTTTGGCGATGACTTGCACCACGCCGGGGTTTTCATGGAGGATCGCCCGTTCGGCGGTCTCGATCGGACAGCCGGCGAGAACCGACAGGGTCATTGCCGCTTGTTCGAAGTTCTGCGAGCGCGCGGCGGCATGCACATTGCGTTCGCCGAGGTCATGCCAGTTCTGCAACCGCTTCACCCGCGACTTCGCCCTGGCGTGATCCGGCGACTTGTTGCGAAGCTCCAGATTGATGTCGTCGATCACCTCGGTTACGGCATCCTTCACGACATCGGCCAGTCCGGGATGGGCCGCGCGGATCCTGGCGCAGACCGAAGCAGAGGCCGTATCGAGAAGCTTCAGGAAGTGATGCCGGGGAATGTCATGTCGCATTCCAACCCGCAGCGCGAGCTCGGCGTCCCCGGCGGCGCGCGCCACCAGTTCGCGAAAGCCGCCGTCCGAAAAGCACGCGCCGGCGTTCGTCGCAACCGTATGGATGACGCCGGGTTCGCCGCGCTCGATGAGGATTTCGGTGATCGCTTCGCTGAGCGTTCGACGATGCGCGATGGCCTGAAGATGACCCTGGCCCCGGGTGCTGGCGGTGGCAACGAGATCGGAGTCGCTGAGCGCTTCGGACCGGCTGAGAACCGGAGCCGCCACGGCGACGGCGTCGTCGAAGGCAAATGCCCGAACCAGCGTCGCCGGCGCGTCGGGGTCGGTTGCCACGCGGCGTGCGAGCTTGACCCGGACTTCCAGCTCGATCGCGGCAACGAGAGTCTTGAAAACCTCGTCAAACAGCTCGATCTGCCGGTTCGAATGACGACCGGACCCGGCGACGAACAAGTCGGTGATGCGCGTGAGCGCCCGCAACTGCCGTTTCGTGAGCCCCGATACCGCGGTGTCCTGAATTTCGCCGATCAGGGAAGAGAACATGGTCATGGGCTTGGTCTCGGATATTTTCGCGTTGCGGTGGCAGACAGAAGGCTGACGGACATCTGTTACCGGCCGCGCGTGAAAATAGCTGACTCCAATTGCCTCACAGATAATTCAAATTGTTGCAAGGTCGAACCACCTTGCCCGTGGTCGGCTGAAAGCGCCCGGGGCAGCTCGGTTGGAAGCGCTTGTGACCCAGCCGGGCGCCAGTTTCGCCGCGGCGAAACCGGGGTCTTGATCAGCGGGAGCGCGTCGGCAGCTTCGGGAGTCTGGCAACGGCGGATCTTGGCGTCGGCTCTCGCGCCTCCGCCGCGCGCGGCTGTTGTTGTTCGCTGAAGAGCAGCACACCCTCGAGGATCACGCCCGGAAACCGGTCCGCCGTTCCGACATAGGTGACCAGTTTGCCGGCAC
>NZ_JAUYQU010000308.1 GCF_030697065.1 Bradyrhizobium sp. | reverse complement strand
AAACCCACGGCGGTCCCGACCAGCGGCGCCGAGCAGGGAGTTGCGAGCAGCGTCGCCACGAAGCCGCCTAGAAAATGCGATGTGACCGACGTGCCGCCCGCGAGGCCACTCGCCCGGGTGAGTAAGCCCGAGGATACCGCGAGGTGAAACAGCCCGAACTGGCTCGCGGCGAACATGGACAAAACAACTGCCATGCCAACCAGAAACAGCGGCTGCTGGAACTGGATGCCCCATCCGACGCTGGCGCCGGCCCACTTCATGCCGGCAAGCGTGCCTGCCAGCAGCAGAAAGGACACCAAGATGCCTGCGGCCGAGGCCGCAAATCCCTTGCGAACCTGGCCCCGATCGCCGGTGCTGCCGTGAACGAACGAAAGCAGTTTCAGCGACAGCACCGGGAACACGCAGGGCATCAGGTTCAGGATGAACCCGCCGGCAAGCGCGATGCCGATCAGGGCGAAGATGCCGCTCGGAGCATCCGGCGCCGGCTGCGGAGCCCCCGAATCATTCGTTGCTGCTGGGTTCGCCCGCGGCGCGGGTGACAGCGCCAACACGGCTGCGCCGTTGGACACCACGGTTGCGGTTACCGGGCGCGTGCGAAGGCTCTCGGCTGTCTCGCCCGGCAGGTTTACGATCAGGGTCGCCCGATTGCCTTGACCGAATGTCACGATCGGCTTGTCACCGCTGACCGGCGGATCGCTCTCGACGAAGGCGTCCGGCTCGAGCAGGGGCCCGGTCGACGCCATCTCGATCCGCAGCGATGCCGGCCCGGTCAGAGATCGCTCGACCGAGAGAACCGACAACACACTGGAGGTCGCGAGCGGCACCCTGGAGCGCCATGCATCGATGATTGTCGCGGAGTCGCCGCTGGCACCCGGCCGGATCGTGGCCGCGAGCGCGCGCTCCTCCCGAATACAGATGGTGCTGCAGGCGTAGATCGCGAGTTTCAGGTCGATGCGCGTCTCGACACCTGGATCCCGAACCTTGATCCTGACCGGGAACAGCACTTCCCGGGCGTACCCTATCGTTTCGAATCCGAGGATCGACAGCCGGGATGGCGCAGGCCAGCCGACCTCCGCATCGACGATATTCGACGAGCCGGACCAATCGAATTCTGTAGGCAGACCGGCGTCCCCCGGGGATTTCCAGTAGGTTTTCCAGCCGGGACCGAGGTCCAGCCGGACGCCGATCCAGAACTGCCGACTGCCAACTTCGGAGGCACCTGTCACGAGGTCGGCCTTGATATCTGGCTTCCGCGCTGCCGCTTGCGCGGGGGCCTGGCCCTGCGCAACGGCGATCGTTGATATCAAAGTGAGTGCGGCCATCGCACCGAGCAAGAGACGCATCATCTCGACACCTCGGCTGGGGTACGGAGATTGGCCTCCGCCGAGGAGGCCGCACGCGCTTCCTGTTCCGAGACAACGACGACCCTGGAGCCGACCGGCACACGGTCGAACAGATCGATCACGTCCTGGTTCAAGAGCCGGATACATCCGCTCGAGACATTCTTGCCGATGCTTTCGGGCTCGTTGGTGCCGTGAATGCGATACAGCGTGTCCTTGCCGTTCTGGAACAGGTACAGCGCACGTGCGCCGAGTGGATTCTCGATCCCTGCGCCCATACCGGCGCGGTATTTTTCCAGTTCGGGCTGCCGGGCGATCATGGCGGATGGAGGTGTCCAGGTCGGCCACTGCGCCTTGCGGCGAATGTCCGCCGTTCCGGACCATCCAAATCCGTCACGGCCGACCCCTACCCCGTAACGCATCGCAAAGCCGCTTTCCTGCACAAGGTAGAGAAACCTGGCGTAGGGATCGACGACGATGGTGCCCGGCGGATGCTGGGTCGCGTAGCGGACCCGTTGCTTGAGGTATTTCGGGTCTATCGTTCCGGCGTCGATCGCCGGAATCTTGTGCGCGCGATCGGTGATTGCGGGGTACTGGGGCCGGGGCGGCGCATGCGACGCCTGCTGGAGCGTTGCCTGATTGCAGGCGGCCAGCAGGAGCGTCAATCCGGCTGCGCAAAGCACGCGCAGGCACGGACGCGCCGCCGCACGGAGTGCGGCTAACGGCGATGTCATGAAAAGTCTCCGAAGGGATCTATGGACGCAATGATGACGTCAGCGCGAAGCTGACTTATGCGCCGATCCGCGGAGGCCGGAACTGGGGAGCGGCAAGCCACTGCACATGGAGCAGCCTGTCGGCGAACGGCACCACGGCGGCGGTGCCATGCGAGGCTTCCATCACTGAGGAAGGCTTGATCTCCAACACCGCCAGGGTGCCGACACTGCACGAGGTGCCCACGGCGCCGGGCACCGCCCGCTGGCAGGGCTTGTCACCCTTCACCGAATGACTCTGCAGAAAGGCCGCCGATGCGGCTTTTGAGGGCGCGCGCGCGAAGCCGGGCTGAAGGAAAGATGCAAACATCCCCAGGATACACACCAGCGCAAGCAGCGACCGCCACAGGCCCTTCGGCTGGCTGGGCGTTCCGCGCCTGGAATTGATGGGGGATGGGTACACTTGAGCTTTCTGCTTCAGACGTGCAGCGACTAGCAAGTCACCTCTGCGTGAGGCCGGGGGTTTACCAGCCTTCATTATATTAGCAACACCTAATGATGCGTGAAATCCAGGCGTCCGCCGTCCACACGATTCCGTTATTTGACACTTTTTCTTACTTTGTCAAAATCGACAAATGAAGCCGCGCGACCGCATTCTCGATGCCGCCATGGCCGTGTTCCGCCGGCACGGTTTCCGTCGTTCCTCGATCGAGCAGGCGGCCGAGGCCGCCGGCCTGACGCGGCAGGCGCTCTATCATCATTTCGAGTCCAAGGAAGCGCTGTTCCGCGCCGTCATCGAACGGCTGCATGATGGCGCGCTGGCTGCCGAGGTCGCGGCGGCCGATGCCGCGGAAAAGGCCGGCGGCAGCCTTGCCGACATCCTGATCGCCGGGGTGACGGCGCGGCTCAGGCAGTTCATCGCGTCGTTCGAGGGCTCGCCGCATATCGAGGAGCTGTTCTCCGAACATCTGCTGCAGGCGCGCGACCTCTACCAGAAATATGCGGAGCTCTACGCCGCCCATGGCGCAGCCACGATCGAGCGGGTCTGCCGCAAGCAGCGCCTCGCGCTGGCCAAGGGCATGACGCCGCAGAAGCTGGCGCAATACCTGGAAATGGCGATCAGCGGCGCCAAGTCGGCCCATCCGGCGATGCAGCCGGCCGACGCCTTCGTCGACGCGCTCACCACCATGGCGCGGATGCTGATCGCCGGCGCCGTCACCGCCTCGCCGAAGCCATCGGCAAAATCCGCCACCAAGAAGACTGTCCCGAAAAAGCCCGTTCGCCAGAAATCTGGAGGTCGCAAATGAGCACGATGACGATCAACGGTCGCCCCGCCACACTGCCCGACGATCCCGATGCGCTTCTCGTCGATGTCATAAGGGACGATCTCGGTCTGACCGGCACCAAACTGGTGTGCGGCGCCGGCGTTTGCGGCGCCTGCACCGTGCTGGTGGATGGCGCGCCGGTCGTGAGCTGCCTGATGCCGGCGCGGGCTGCCGCCAACACCGCGGTGACGACGGTGGAAGGCATCGGCGCGACGGACCTGCATCCGGTGCAGAAGGCCTTCATGGCGCACGACGCGCTGCAATGCGGATTCTGCACGCCGGGCTTCGTGGTCGAGGCCGCGGTATTCTGCGATGCCTGGCGCAAGGACAAGGGAACGGCGATCCCGTCGCGCGAGGAAATCGGTGCGGCGTTGTCGGGACATCTGTGCCGCTGCGGCGCCTATGACGGCATCTTCAATGCGGTGGCCGCGGCCTGCGCCGGCCAGTTCGACGGCATTGAGTTCGCCTCGCCGCGCGTCGAGGCGCGTGCCAAGGTGACGGGATCAGCCAAATACACCGTCGATATCCGCCATGACGGACAGCAGGAAGGCGTCATCCTGCGTTCGCGATTTCCGCACTCCCGGATCACCGAGCTCGATCTCTCGCCGGCGCGGGCAATTCCCGGCGTCAGCGCAGCGGTCTCGCTACTCGGCGACGACCGCATCGTGCGCTTTGTCGGCGATCCCATCGCCGCCGTTGCGGCCAAGGACCGCAAGACCGCCGAGGCGGCCATCGCGGCCATCAGGATGAACGCCGAACGCCTGCCGTCGGTGATCGGTCTCGACGCCGCGCGAGACCCCGGTTCACCCGTAGTGTTCGAAAAGTCCAGCCGCAGGAAAGCGGGCAACGTCTCCGAAGGCACGCCGGCGCCTGCCGCCTGGAACGGCAATGTCCGCGGACCGTCCTCGGCATTTTCGCAGAAGGCCAGGAAGGCGAGGAACTGGGTCGCGGCCGCGCGCGAGCAGCAAAATCCCTGGCTGGTCGAGGAGACCTTCCGCACCGGCACGCAGTCGCATAGCTGCCTGGAGCCGCATGCCACCGTCGCACGTTTCGACGGCGACCGGCTCACCGTGCATGCCTCGACGCAGTCGGTGTTTCACCTCATGGAGCTGATCGCCAAGCGCTACAGACTCGGCCATGACAAGGTCCGCGTCATCGCCGATCACGTCGGCGGCGGCTTCGGCTCCAAGGGCACGCTCGGCATCGAGACAACGGCGGCGATCGACCTCGCGCGCGAAGCCAGGGCGCCGGTCCGGATCGCCTATGACCGGCATGAGGAAATGTCCGTCACCGGTTATCGCCCGGCGACCGAGTTGAAGATCGCGCTGTTGCCTTCCGGGCAGGGCGGACTCAAGGCGCTGTCGCTCACCGCCTATGCCGACACCGGCGCCGCGACCAACTCGACGCTCGCCGCCCTCGCCCGCCTGATCTATCCGGCGGAAGCCAAGGAACTGGTCGATTACGACGTCATCAGCAATTTGCCGCCCGGCGCGCCGTTCCGCGGTCCCGGCGGGCCGCCAATGGCGTTCGCGCTGGAACAGGCGATCGACGAGGCCGCGCTGCGGATGAAACTCGATCCGATCGCATTGCGGCAACGCTGGGATCCCAATCCCAACCGGCAGCGTCTCTATGACTGGGCGGCCGGCCTCGATCTGTGGCGCAACAGGCCGACGGCACGTGCACAGACCGGCCGCTATCGCCGCGGCGTCGGCGTCGCCGCCGGCTACTGGCTTTATATCTGGCAGCCCGGGGTGAAGATCGAACTCAAGGTCGAGAGCGGACGCCTGGTCGCGAGCACCGCGACCCAGGACATCGGCCAGGGCAGCCGCACCGTGATCGCCAATACCGTCGCGCACGAATTCGGACTGGAGCCGCACGACGTCGACGTCCGGATCGGCGATTCCGATCTCCCGGAAGGACCGGGCGCCGGCGGCAGCCGCAGCACGGCTTCGGTCATTCCGCCGACGCTGCTGGCCGCACAAAAACTGAAAGACGCGATCGAGCAGCATGCCAAACGCAAACCGGTGCCCGGCTCCAACGCGCCATGGCGCGAGATGATCGCGGCCTCGCCCGATCTCGCCGTCGCCAGCGTGCGTCCGGAAGACTCCAGGCCGGCCGCTCCCGACATTCGCTCGCCGATGAAGGACGCGGGCTTCATCGGCATGATCTTCGGCTGGATGTTGCGGCGGTTTTCCAATCTGGCGGTCGGCGCCGGCGTGCCGAGTTCGGTGCAGGTGATCGAGGTGGAAGTCGATACCTGGCTCGGCCATGTCCGCGTGCTCAGCGTCCATACCGGCATCGCCGTCGGCCGGATCGCCGCCCCCGCACTGGCGCGCAGCCAGGCCACGGGCTCGGTGATCCAGGGCCTCGGCTATGCGCTCTACGAAGCGCGCGAAACCGATTCCCGCAGCGGCAACGTGCTCTCCGCGGGGATGGAGGATTACCGGATCCCGGGAATCGCCGACACGCCCGCGCTATCGGTGCATTTCGACGAAGCCGGCTTCGATCACGTGCTCGGCGGCAGCGTCGGAATCGGCGAAGTGGCGACGGTGCCGACCTCGCCGGCGCTGGCCAATGCCATCCACAACGCCACCGGCGTCAGGCTGACCGAAATTCCGATCCGTCCAGACCGACTGATATCGGCCTTGAAAGGGAGGACCGCAGCATGACCGCCGCGATGACGGCTACCGCCCAACGCGCCGAATTCCGCGCCGCCGGCACCGACCTTTCCGAACGGCGGCGCAGCGGCGTCTCCAGGGGACCGCTGATCGACCTTTCCGCCACGCCCGACACGATCGGCGTCACCTGGGCCGCCGATGGCGCCGCCACCATCGGCGCGCTCACCAGCATCGCCGCGATCGGCGCCGACCCGCGCATCGCCGCGGCCTATCCCGGCATCGCTGCCGCCGCATCGGGTCTCGCCACGCCGCAGGTTCGTCATCTCGCCACGCTCGGCGGCAACCTCGCGCAGCGCTCGCGCTGCTGGTATTTTCGCGATCCGCATATCGCCTGCCTCAGGAAGGGCGGCAGCGATTGCCCGGCGCGGACAGGCAATCACCTCTACAGCGTCGCCTTCGATCTCGGCCCCTGCGTGGCACCGCATCCTTCCACCATGGCGGCGGCGCTGCTCGCCTATGATGCCAGGATCATCACCAGCCAGCGTCCGGGGATTTCGATCGGCGAACTGCTGGGGGACGGCTCCAACGCGACGTCGGATCACGCGCTGGCGCCAGATGAAATGATCCGCGGCGTCGAACTATCAGCGCCGCTGCCGGGCGAGCGAGCGCTCTACAAGCGTGCCATCAGCCGCAGCCATGCGGAATGGCCGCTGGTGGAAGTGTGCGCCCGCGCCGTCGTGACGTCGGATACCTTCCAGTTCATCCGCCTCACCGCCGGCGGCGTCGCGCCGGTGCCGCTCCGCCTCGCCGCGTGCGAGACCGCCTTGCAAGGAAAAGCCGCCAACGCGACGGCAATTGCGGAAGCGGCACGGCTGGCGAGGTCAGGCGCCAACCCGCTACCGATGACGGGCTACAAGCTCGACCTGCTGGAAGGCGTCGTGCGTGATGTGCTGGAGCGACTGTTGGAAAAGGTCGGGTAGGCGGGGCAAGGGCGCGTTCTTCGCGCCGTTTGATGGCCGCCTCAGCATCCCCGGCAGATGCTGAACTTGCTGTCGACCGGTTTGCCACGCGCGCGTGCAGGGGCACGCGAGGGGCGGCGCCGTTCGCTGCGGGACACGGTCGCGGGACGCCGGTTGACGTTCTCGCGCGGCCTCACCGCCGGCGCGACGCGGGTGGAAGTCAGGGGTGCCACGGACGGAACCGCCGGGACCGCAATGTTCGGCGGCGGCGGTGCAATCGGGGCCGCGTTGCCGGCGCCGCTGGGATCGTTGACCGAATTATTGAGTCCGCCGGCGCTGCCCGGCCCCCTGATACCGCTGACCCCGGCATCCTGGGCGAGAGATTCGACATTGGCGGCCAGACTGGCCGCCAACGCAACAACGAGAAACACCGACTTGCCGAACATGATCACGCTCCTTTGGCAAACCTTAACGGTTCGACCGGCGTAGCGTTCCGCGACCGCGCGTCGCGGATGATCGCGTTCGAATAGGATGAACTGTTTCCGCTTCCTCCGGGGAAGACGCTACCTGATGCTGGCCTGCGCTGCCGGCTGGCGATCCGGAATCGAACTCGTGGTTGCGTCGGCGTCGACCCATGCCTGCGGCTTGACCCGATCGCCCGGCGCAAATTTCTGAAAACCGTCGACCACCACCCGATCGCCGTCCTTCAGGCCGTCGTCCACCAGCCACAGGCCGTCCTGGGCGACACCGATACGAACCGGTTGCACGGCGACGCGACCATCATCCTTGACCACGAAGACATCGCTGCCGCCTCCGGCGTTGTGCTGGATCGCCTGCTGCGGCACGGCGATGGCATCGGTGTCGATGCCCTGCTCGACCAGCACCCGCACGAACATGCCCGGGAGCAATTCCCGCTTGGGGTTGGGAAATTGACCCCGCACCGTCACCTGCCCGGTATTGGCGTCGACCCTGGATTCCGAGAACAGCAACTTGCCGGGCAACGGATAGAGCGCGCCGTCATCCAGCACGAGGCGAACCCGGGCCGCGGACGGCGCGATCCGGTCGAGATCGCCGTCGTCGAACGCGCGCCGGAGCCTGTTCATCTCGCTCACGGATTGCGTGAAGTCGGCATAGACCAAATCGAGTTGCTGGATCGTCGCCAGATTTGCCTCGTTCTCGACGACCAGCGCACCTTCGCTGACCAGTGCCGCGCCGACCACACCATCGATCGGCGCGCGAATCGTGGCGTAGTTCAGATTGAGCCGCGCGCGCGCGACATCGGCCCTGCGCGCCTCGACTTCGGCTTCCGCCTGACGCATCGCGCCGGTCGCTTGTTCGTGCTGGAATTCGGCGACGATGTTCCTGCTCGCGAGCGTCGTAATGCGGCGTGCATGCTGTGCCGCCAGATCGAACACCGCAATGGCTTTGGCCAGCGCCGCCTCGGTGGCGCGCAACTCGACTTCGAGGGGCCTTTGGTCGATACGATAGAGCGGATCGCCGGCTTTCACGTCAGAGCCCTGGTGAAACAACCGTTCGACCACGATGCCGGATATGCGCGGCCTGACATCGGCAATGCGGGTCGGGGCTATCCGGCCCGGCAATTCGCGAAGCAGGGCGCGGGGCCGGGATTTCACGGTCACGATGCCCACGCCGGGGGCGATTTCCGTTGCAGCCCGTGCCGAAGCGGGTTCGTCGCATCCAGCGAGGACGGGCGCAAGGCCGGCCAGCAGCATTGCACCGCAGGCAACGCGCGAGTAATTCAGCATTGGAACTATCCCCGTTTTTCGTTCGTGTTCTAACCCGCCCGCCCCTGATCAACCTCGACCGCTTTGCTTAACGAAAAGTTAGCATCGGACGCATGCGACGTGCTTGACGGCCATCTACTCGTCCAGCAACTCGTCTTCCTCGTTGACCTTGTCGAAGACCTTGCGCCGGGGCGACAGCGTCTTGCGGGCGCCGATCGAGCCGGTCACATAACTCTCGCGCGAGGCATAGGGGTTGCGCTGCCCGGCGCGGTCGGCGATCTCTTCGCCCGAGACGGCGGCGGGCTGGCAGATGGCGCGCTGGCTTTTGCGGCGCATCAGGTCGATGTGGATGTGATCGTAGTGATAGATGTTGGAGCCCGGCGCCAGCACAGTGTTGAACTGCTGACAGGCCGCGGCCTGGATGTCGCGCAGGAACCCCTGCTCTTCGGGCATGCCCTTCCAGCCGTTCTTCACGGTGACGATGCGGCCGTCAGCCAGCCTGAAGGACGCGATGTCGAGCGCATTGCCGAAGGCGTGCTCGGAAATCCGCGCACGCGAATTGCCGTTCATGCCGCGGCAGGAATAGGCGGAGATCTGCTTGATCTCGGCCACCCTGGTGCCGAACCAGCGCTGTGCTGCCGGCTGCACGGAATCGGCGAGCCAGCGATCGAGCGCCGAGACCATCGGGCAGGCCAGGGTCGCTGCGGGCTTCATCGCGACCGGACCGACCGCGACGGAATGGCCCTGCGACGGCCCGAGCCGCGGCAGCGGCTGCGCCGTGGGGCGATCCGAATAAGGCATGGGCGCGCGCTCGCGCGGATAGGCCGAGGGATGGCCTTGCCGGCCCGCCGGTTCCCCGGATATTGGCGCGATATCGTCATCTTCGAGAGGGACGCCCGGCGCCGTCAACGAGATCGGACCGTTCGACGCCGCACCATAACCGCCGGGCTGGCGCATCGATTGGTCGGGGTAGGATGGAGGCGGCGCGGCGCGAGGCGGCTGCGAAACCGGCCAGCGCGGCCCGTTGCCGATGGCGCCGGGCGGCCGCAAATCGTCGGCAAAGCCAAAGCTGCCGATGGCTTCGCCGAGCGCGGCCACCTTGAGCGGATATTCCGCGCCGCAGACTCCCGGACCTGAAATCGGATCGATCCGGATCAGTTCGGCGCTCTCCTTCACCGCTCCGGACTTCAGGCATGCCAATTCGGCCTCAGTCCGCCACGGTTCGCGCTCCTCGGACTGAAAAAATCCGCGGCCACAGCCCGCCAGCGAAACAAGGACGAAGGAGCCGACGAGATACAAACGAACTCCGCGCGTCATGCGCGCAACTTCAACTAATTTATTTAACGACTCTTCAACGCGTTGTTTTCACGGTTCTTTAACCATGTTGCCAGCGGTCTCACCCTGTCGACAGACGATAATAGTGCAGCATGGCTGACTTTTTGCGCCGGGAACGCTTTGCTAGCTTCAGCAGTTGAGCGAGCGGTGACATGAACTCGGAGATTTCGCGATGACATTGCTGGGTCCTCTGGTCAGCAAAGTGAGCGTTGTTACCGCGTATGCAGCCATCGCCTTTGTCGGCGCCATCGTGCTCGGGGTGATCTAGCGTAGCCCCCGCAATCCCGACTGAAACAGCGCCCGGCGGTCTGGAGCAATCCAGCCGCCGGGCGTTTTCGTGAGACCATCACTGGATGGTCGGTGCCTGCGAGAATTGCCGCGAGGAGATCAGCCTCTCCGGCCTGGCGACGATCCGGGTCCGGTTGTTGGTTGAACCAAACGTCCGAGTGCACAGCCTTCGACCCGCAGCGCGGCGCCGCCAGCGCCCCCGCGCTGTCCGGGTGACGCAGATCACGGAAGCCGGCGGCAACCCCGCATAAGGTCCGGGCAAGTTCACAAGCCCGCTCACCCCGGAGGCTCACATGAAAAGACTTCTCGTTCTCGCCGCTCTGCTGATGGCCAGCCCGTCCGCTCATGCCGGCAATTCGATTTCCTTCCAGATCGAGGGACACAAGATCCGTGTCCACGCGCCGAAGAATTGCAGTTCGCTGTCCTGCATCCAGATCTCGGCGCCGAGTATTTCCAGTTCCACTATTTCCGGTTCGAGCTTCGGCAGTTTCAAGGGCTTCAAGTCGAACAGTTCCGACGACAATACCGATGTTGCCGAACCGGCGCCGACGGCCGCGCCGGCCCCGGCCCCCGTTGTTCAGGCGCCGCAGCCGGCAGCCCCGGTCGCGATCCCCGCGCCCGCCGCGCCGACGACGGTGGCAACCGTTTCGCCGGCACCGTCCGTCGCAGTCGATGCGTCACCCGCTCCGGCAGCGGCCCCGGCCGCCGCACCGCAACCCGCCCCGGTCGCCGCCGCGCCGGCGCCTGCACCGGCCACGCCGCTCGGCATCTGGGCCACCGAGAAAAACAAGGGCAACGTCCGGATCGAGGAATGCGGAAAGAACCTGTGCGGCTATGCCGAGAAGACCGGCAAGAAGATCCTGATCAACATGAAGCCGCAGGCATCCAACTGGACCGGCACGATTCACGACCCCGACAGCGGCCGCAATTACGACTCCACGATCGCGATGAAGGGCAGCAACGCATTGCGGGTTCAGGGCTGCGCCTTCGGCGGCATGTTCTGCGGCGGCCAGACCTGGAAGCGCGTCAGTTAAGAAATCGAACCCAATACGTCCTCGTCATTCCGGGATGGTCCGAACGACCAGACCCGGAATCTCGAGATTCCGGGCTCGATGCTGCGCATCGCCCCGGAATGACAGTTAATGTCAGCGATGAAGCAAACCTCAACGCGACGAAACCAATTTGTGCGGTTGACGCAAACGTCCTGAAACGGATGTCGGGTAGTTTCTTCGCAAGGAGACGCCGGGGACCGGCACAACTTCGCAATGGGCGAAAAAGGGGACATCAATGGCTTTCACTGCATCGAATAATGGCGTCCGCAAATTGCTGGTCGCGACCGTACTGGCCTTCGGCATGCTGACGACGGGCGCGCTGGCCCACACGGCGGAGCAGGAGCAGATGTGCGCGGGCGACGCAATGCGGCTGTGCAGTTCGGAAATTCCCGACGTCGACCGCATCACCGCCTGCATGCACCGGCAGCGCGCGATGCTGAGCGACGGCTGCAGGGCGGTTTTCCGCAAGGAGACGCCGGCGGCCACTGCCGTGAACTACTCTTCATCGAAGCCCGGCAAGCCGGTCAATCTGGCGCCGGCCAGGGTGAAGTAATCGACGCGATCGATCGCGATGTTGTTGCCAAAGGCCCGCCGACCGTTCCGGCGGGCTTTTGCTCGCGCGTAAAGCCTGTTTTCCGTTTTGTCCGCCCGGTCGCGGTTTTTGGTGTAGCGTGGCCGGACCATGTCAGCATCAAACTCGAGCAATACCCCGGACGCGCCGCCCCGACGCCGCAAGCGTAAGGACTATTCGCTGCTGGTTCTGGCCGCAGGCATTTTCCTTTTCGGCGTCGCCGCAGGCGGGCTGTATTACATCCTGCGCCCGGTCACCCTGCGCATCGCGGTCGGCCCGCCCGGCAGCGACGACCAGAGACTGGTGCAGGCGCTGGCGCAGACCTTTGCCCGCGACGGCGGTCCGGTGCGGTTGACGCCGATCACGACCGAGGGCGCAATCGAGAGCATCGCGCTGCTGGCGGCGAAAAAGGCCGACCTTGCGGTCGCGCGCGGCGACCTGGATTTACCGGCCGACGCGCAGTCGGTCGCCATCCTGCGCAAGAACGTCGTGGTGCTATGGTCGGTCCCCGGCCTCCCGGCCAGGGGCACGAAGAAGCCGCCGGCGCCAAGAATCAAGGAACTCGGCGACCTCGCTGGCCATCGGGTCGGGGTCATCGGCCGCACCCAGGCCAATGTCGCGCTGCTGCGCGTGATCCTGACCGAATCCGGCGTCAATGCCGACAAGGTGGCGATCACCCAGTTTCGCACCGATCAAGTCGCCGAAATGGCGCGCGATCCGGCCATCGAAGCCTTCATGGCAGTGGGCCCGCTCGACAGCAAGATCACCATCGAGGCGATCGCCGCCACCGCGAAGGCGCGCGGCGAGCCCAAATTCCTGCCGATCGAGGTCTCGGAGACGATCTCCAAGAAGCACCCGCGCTACGATACCGAGGAAATTCCCGGCAGTACCTTCAGTCCGTCGCCGGCCCGCCCTGCGGACAAGCTCGACACCGTGAGCGTCAGCCATCTGATCGTGGCGCCGAAATCCCTGTCGGAAATCACGGCCGGCGCCTTTGTCCGGCAATTGTTCGCGGTGCGCCAGACGCTTGCCAGGGAAATGCCCGCGGCCGCCAAGATCGAACAGCCGGATACCGACAAGGATGCCGCGGTGCCCGCGCATGCCGGTGCGTCGGCCTATATCGACGGCAACGAACGCACCTTCCTGGAACGTTATTCGGACTTCTTCTGGGGCGCCCTTCTGGCTCTCTCCGGACTGGGATCCGCCGGAGCCTGGCTGAGGCACTATTTGAATCGCGATGAGCGCGAGCAGTACAGCGAGCATCGCGACGACCTGCTCGCCATCATTTCCAAGGTGCGGCTGGCGCAATCGCTGGACGAACTGACCGCCATGCAGAACGAGGTCGATGGCGTATTGCGGGAAACACTGGATTGTTACGACGACGGAGCGATCGAGGAAGGCGACCTGGCGGCGATCGGCCTCGTGCTCGACCAATTCAACCATGCGATCGCCGACAGGCGCGTTGCCATCGGCCTTGTCGCGCCCGAGCCGGCGCGGATGCGGGCGCTGTAATCCGGCGACCAGGGTTCAGCGCGTCGCCCGTTACCCGAACTGGCGCCGGCCTTGGACACTCCCTGCAAAGGTCTGAAACCAATCGATAAAAACTTCGGCGGCGCAGTCGGGAATGACTAACCGCGCACCGCTCTGGCGCCCATGAAACCGCAATGAAACAATTCTTAAGCCGACGAAACCATTTTGGCGACATTGTGCAAACCTCCTGAAACGCTTGACCGGTATTGATCTGACCAACGACGCGCCGGGGACACTGGCGCGCAGGGCGCTAAACAGGGGTCGATCATGTTCAACTCAGCCAGACTGAATCCACGCCGCTTTGCCGCAGCACTCGGTGCGCTGGCGATCGGCGCCTTCGCATTTGCCGGCTCCGCCGCGGCAGCGCCCGTGCAGCTGTTTCCGTTCTTCACGAACCCGGTTCCGCCGGTGCAGGCACAGCCTTCCGACGACGACGAAGGCGCCGTGCGCGAGATGCCGGCGCGCCTGAAGCGCCAGGTCGTCAACTACGCCACCCGCGAGGCGCCCGGCACCATCATCATCGATACGCCCAACACCTATCTCTATTACGTGCTGGGGGGCGGACAGGCGATCCGCTACGGCATTGGCGTCGGTCGCGAAGGCTTCACCTGGTCGGGCGTCCAGACCGTAACCCGGAAGGCGGAGTGGCCGGACTGGACCCCGCCCGCCGAAATGATCGCGCGCCAGCCCTATCTGCCGCGCTACATGGCCGGCGGCCCCGGCAACCCGCTCGGCGCCCGCGCCATGTATCTCGGCGGCACCATCTATCGCATCCACGGCACCAACGCGCCGCACACCATCGGCACCCACGTCTCCTCGGGCTGCCTGCGACTGACCAATGAAGACGTCACCGACCTCTATTCGCGCGTCAGCGTCGGCACCAAGGTGATCGTATTGCCGATGGACCGCCGCGCCGACAACACCAACGGCAAGCGAAGCTGATTTTTTCTTGCATCGGCATGGTTGAAGAATGGCGCGGTCTCCGCGCCATTTTTTGTTGAATCGTAGGGTGGGCAAAGGCGCTCTTTCGCCGTGCCCACCATCTTTACAACGAGGTCGCGATGCGGCCACCTTTATCCGCCGATCTGTGGTGGGCACGCTGCGCTTTGCCCACCCTACCCACCCCGCCCTAGCGCCTCCCGTCCCAGCCCTGTAAACTCCGCCGTTGAACAGTCCGGGGGGAGGATGCGTCTGCCGATCAATCTGAAGATGATCCTGCTCGGGATCGCGGCGCTCGTGGGCTCGTTCTTCGTCAGCCTGAAGGTGATGGACTGGGTGGCGCCGCGCGGCAATGTAAGCGCGCCCGTGCTGGTCGAATTGCCGCCGCTGCCGCCGGCCCCGCGCGCTTCCAGCATTATTGCGCCGGTGGCGATCGCGCTTGGCGCGATTCGCGACGCCGCCGAGCGCGGCGCGCCGCGCAATTTCGCCGGCAAGGCCGACAATCCCGTGACGTCGATCCTGCAGAATGCCGATATCGGCTGGACCGCATCGCGGGGGCCGGTTGCGGCAACCGGCGCCCAGGACGTGCTGTCGCTGGCGACGCCGCTGACGGGAACGCTGAACGTGACCGGCTCGCTGTCGGCGAAGGCGACCGGCGCCGTCGGCGACGCGCTCGGCGGCCTGCTCGGCGGCGACCTCGGCAAGAAGATCGGCAGCGTCAATATCAAGAACCTCAACGCCAGCGCGGAGATCAAGGGCAACGTCGTCATCACCTCGCGGCCGAAACTCGCCGCCGCCTGGCGCGTCGAGCCCAATCTGGCGGCGCAGGTCAATCTCGGCGACACCAGCCTCGTGGTGGCGGGCGCGCGCGTCAACGTGCCGGCGCAGGTCAAGCCGCTGATCGACAAGACGGTGGCCGAGCAGATCGCGGTGGCGCAGGCGCGGATCCGCAACGATCCGGCACTCGAGCAGAACGCGCGGCTCCAGTGGGCCAGGGCCTGCCGCTCGATTCCGCTGCAGGGTACCGGCGCGACATCGACGCAGCCGGCGCTGTGGCTGGAACTGCGGCCGACCCGCGCGATCGCGGCGCAGCCGCGGGTCGATGCCTCGGCGGTGACGCTGACGCTCGGCATCGAGGCCGAGACCCGCATCACGCCGGT
>NZ_JAUYQU010000050.1 GCF_030697065.1 Bradyrhizobium sp. | reverse complement strand
ATCGTTACCGGCTTTGTCGGTGCGGTGTGGCTGGGGATCAAGGTAATGCTCGGCAAATAGCCGCGCGCCCCCCCGCACGCCCGACGCCGCTTGGCGACCAAATGCACAGGGGCTGGCCGATGTACAGGATCCGTGAGGTCGACGCGCATGATGATGAAGTCGCGGACACACTGACGGACCTTCACCGGCTGACTTTCTTCGATCAGGCTCCGATTCCGGAATTCGATCAGGGGCATTGGTGGTTTGCTTTTCATGAAAGTGTCCCGGTCGCCTTTGCTGGTTTGGTTGAATCGACTCGCGTGTCAAACGCAGGATACTTCTGTCGGGTCGGTGTGTTGCAGAAGCACCGTGGCCGTGCGCTGCAACTGCGGCTGATGCGTGCGCTGGAATTTCGTGCAAGGCGCAATGGATGGAGTACCGTAGTTTCGGATACCACCGACAATCTTGCCTCCTCGAACAATTTTATCCGCGCCGGCTACTGGCTGTACCGGCCGCCATATCCATGGGCTTTTCCGAACACACTTTACTGGAGAAAATATGTGAAATAGTAGACGCGAAAGTGCGACTCCTTCTGACACTGCGATACCCGCCCGGTGGCCTTACGGCTGCCGGGCTTTTTTGTTTTTGGTAGGTGTGCGCGAGATGGCCCGCCGCGACGTCTTCTCCCTGGTCTTGCTGCGCGGCAAAACGCGACTGTCGCAAATAGTTCATGGGCAACCTATACTTGGTCGACTCGGTTGAAATTGTCCCTGGAAATACTGTTCCGGCTTCCCACTCACTTCAACGCAGCCAGTTTCCGGTAGGCCGCGGCTGCTGCCCGGATCAGCCGCTTCTCGCGCTTGTCGCTGAGGAACGGAAAGGACGCCTTGATGCCTTCCTGCTCCAGAGCGGATGCCAGAGCGTGGCCTCTCGCATCGTCGTTCAATTGCCCAAGCACTTTCTGAGCCCGACGCAGGTACTTTCGCGCGGCCTGTTGCCGCAATAGGTCCTTGTCTGGGAACAACTCCTCGACAGCTTCGATCGAATAGCAAAGCTTCTTGTTCAAAAGGCGCAGACGATGCCGCTTCTCGGTATCCATTGTCGCAAGCTTGCGGCTCTTCTTCAGCAGCTTCTTCTGCCACTGCGTCAGTTTGCGCGCGCTGTAGGCAGCGATCGGAGAAGCGCGTTTTCTGGTGGGGACTTTTCCCTTCCGCATCGACCAGGACCCGCGCTCGATCCAGTCGGACGTGTCCTTGACCAGCCGTTGATATCTGTTTGACTTGAGTGCCCGCGCCAGATGTCGGTGGCCTTCCGCGCGCTTGGCAGTCCATGCCAGATAAGAGAGCGTTGCCTGTGGACTTCGCTTGTGGGCGGTCTTTAACCGTTTGATCGCAACATCGAGGTCGCGCATATTGCCTAGATGGCTGTTCAGCCATTTCAGATCGGCCTTCACGCGCTTCCGCGCAGAATCCGAGACCATGGGTACGAAGAACAAGATGGCTGTGCGCAGATGCGTAAGGGCGATGCGCATCTGATGCAGCGCTACAGGATCACCTCTGCACGTCGCTTCATGATTTGCAGCCAAGCCGCCGAGAGCGCGGCGTGCGATGATTCGAAACGCGGTGTCGCAGGCCGTCGTTCGCCTCAGCCGCGGAATTGGCCCGCGGTGCAGAGTGCCTCCCGTCGGGGGCGCGGCTTTACTTGATGTTTCGGGGGAGGGGGCCATGGCTGCTTTCACCGTCGGCCTGAGCTGGCTCAACCGGGGCTATCCGAGTTTGGCAGTCTTCCAGAGTTTGCCCGGGTGTTCCTGATGCGTCGACGACGATCCAATCGATGGCGCCGACGTCATAGTGCTCCTGGAGCCCGACGATCTCAGGCGTCGCGTCTGAAGCGTCGCGCCGGCGGTGCTCGACGCGGCTAATTCGGATAGCAAGGTCGGCTACGAGAAAGAAGCCGACAAACCTCACATTCAACCCCCGCGCGACATCTTTGATGGCGGTTCGCTCCGCCTCGTGGGCAAATACCGCATCCACCACAACAGAATGCCCCTGGGCAAGGATCCGAAGCGCACGTTGCAGCAAGATTTCGTAAACTTGTTCGGTAATTTCCGGCCGGTACGCACTCTCGGGGAGTCGATCCGCGTCTTTGACTTTGAACAGCTGCTTGCGCACTACGTCGCTGCGCAGCACGATAGCCCCCGGAAGCGGTGCGATGTCAGGGGCGAGCGCGCGCGCAAGAACGGATTTTCCGGTTCCGGACAAACCGCCAACCGACACGAGTGTCGGCGCCGGGGGGTGGATCAACCGGCGCGCCAGCTCGAAATAGGACTGCGCCGATTGTATGACGGCAGTCTTTTCTTCGTCGCCCCGGTCAAGCCGGGCAAGCAGCACATGTGCTCGGATAGCCGACCGCAACGACATGAACAAAGGAAGAGCCGCAAGGCCATCGGGAGTTTCGCCGCCTGCCATCCCGAGATATCGGTTGAGTAATGCGTTGGCTGCAGCGTACCGGCCGGAGTGAATGAAGTCCATCACCGGAAAGGCAAGATCGTAGAGCATATCGACCGAGGCGATCTTGGGATCGAACTCGATCGCATCGAACAACACAGGCTTGCCTTCGATCAACACAATGTTGGCCAGATGCAGGTCACCATGGCAGCGCCGCACTTGCCCTTGTTGACCGCGCAGTTCCAGCAATCCACGTATGCGCGCAAATGCCAATAGGGACGCTTCCCTGAGATTATTGATTTGGCCAGCAGGGAAGTAGCCAGCGTCATGGAGCGCCCTGGCATTGCCCTCTATGATGGAGAAAATCGACTCGATCCATGGTGCTACAGGTGCGGGGGGCGCGACCGCGTGAGCGGCGGCGACCGCGTCCGCGATGGCGTCGACCAGGGCGGGATCGAGCGCGCCGGCTTCGGCCAGATGGTCTATGGTCTGGCACTCGTCGAAGCGGGCCATCTCAATGGCAAATTCTACGGGTGCGCCGTCGCCGTCGACAACAAGCGAGCCATCGGCGCCTCGCGTGATGGGAACCACGCGGCGATAGATTTGCGGCGCAAATTGACGGTTTATCCTTATCTCCTCATCACAGGCGGCTTTCCGCTTCTCCAGCGTAGAATAGTCGAGATAGGGAAGCCGCACGGCGCGCTTGATCTTCAGCGCGCGGTCGCCTTCGAGGAACACTGATGCCGCATGCGTATCGATTCGATGGACATGCGGATGTATCGCGGGGTCTGTCAGGAAGGCGAAGACCCACTCTTGCGTGCGATCGGCTGTCATTGAGACGGTCATGCGGGAGCCGGGCCTTAGGGTTGGAGAACGGCCGCGCCCAGGATTTGTCCCGTCCGCAACCTTGTCAGGACGTCGTTAGCCTCGGCCAGCCGGAACGCCGCGGTCTGGGTTCGGATTCCCGCCTCCGGAACGATCTTGAGGAAATCCAGTCCGTCCTGGCGGGTGAGGTTCGCGACCGACACTAATTGCCTTTCCCCCCAAAGCAGACTGTAGGGAAAGCTTGGAATATCGCTCATATGGATGCCTGCGCATACTACCCGGCCGCCCTTGCGAACTGCCCGCAACGCCGCGGGCACCAATTGTCCGGCGGGGGCGTAGATTATGGCGGCATCGAGCAAAACGTCTGGAAGCTGATCCGACGCTCCAGCCCACGCAGCCCCGAGCTGAAGCGCGAAAGTCTGTGCGCCGGTGTCGCCGGATCGCGTGAATGCGTAAAACGACCGGCCCTGCCAGCGCGCGATCTGGGCAACGATATGTCCAGCCGCGCCGAACCCGAAGATGCCGAGCCGCCTGGCATCGCCTGTCATCACCAGCGACCGCCAGCCGATCAGTCCTGCGCACAATAGCGGCGCGATCGAGACATCGTCGCCGTCCTCGCCGAGTGGAAAGGCATAGCGCGCATCGGCTATGGCGTGAGTAGCGAAGCCGCCGTCGCGAGTGTAACCTGTAAACTGCGGGTGGTCGCAAAGATTCTCCATACCTCGCATGCAGAATTGGCAGACGCGGCAGGTATAGCCGAGCCAAGGGATTCCGACCCGGTCTCCGATCTGGTGCGCGGTGACATTACGGCCAACGAGATCGACGCGGCCGACGATTTCATGCCCGGGAATGATGGGATATTTGATGCCGGGAAGGTCCGCATCCACGATATGGAGATCAGTACGACAAACGCCACAAGCCATCACCTGTACGCGAATTTCTCCGTCGCTGGGACGAGGGTCCGTGCGCTCCTGCATCTGCAGAGGTTTCCCCGGCGCCGACAGGACCATCGCACGCATCTGTTTCTCCGGAAGGAACCCGTTCGGTGAACAGGACAATACATACGCCCGATAGCCGGCGGGCCCTTGACCTCAATCAAGTACTCACCATGGGAACCGACTATCGGATCAAGGCGCTTGCACGTCAAACCTTGTCATCGTGCGGCCACCGGATCGGGCTTATTATGTCCGAAGGCGCCCGTTCACACGCGCGGGCGTGCCATAACCCACAGGCCGGCGCGTGGGCCGGGTAATTGAACCTATGTCAGTCTATCGTTTGAAAAATGTACTTTTGCCCAGCTCGGTCGCGTTGGTCGGGGGTAGTCCGCGGCCGGCATCGGTCGGTCGCGCCATTCTTGAAAATATTCGCAAAGCAGAGTTTCGAGGTGAATTTGGGCTCGTGAATCCACGCTATTCCGAGATCGACGGAGTTTCCAGCGTCGGCAGTTTGAGCAAATTGTCGTTTGTACCCGAACTCGTGGTGATCACCGCGCCCGTGCCGGCTATCGTGGGGCTGGTTGATGAAGCGGGAAGACTGGGCGCTGCGGGCGCTCTGATCATCACTGCCGGGCTTGGTCATGGTGCGGGATCTCCGGCGGAGGCTGCCGAACGCGCAGCTCGCAAATACGGAATGAGGCTGATAGGGCCCAATTGTCTTGGCGTTATGATTCCGGGCGCGAACCTCAATGCCAGTTTCTCCGCGCACATGCCAGGTCCGGGAACTCTGGCGCTGATCTCCCAGTCTGGGGCCATTGCCGCAGGGATGGTCGATTGGGCGGCGCAGCGTGCGGTGGGATTTTCCGGAATTGTCTCCGTCGGCGACCAAATCGATGTCGATATCGCCGATCTGCTGGATTATTTCGCAATGGACGGCAAGACGAAGGCGATACTGCTCTATGTCGAAGCGATCAAGGACGCCAGCAAGTTCATGTCCGCGGCCCGCGCCGCCGCCCGTATCAAGCCTGTTGTGGTTGTCAAATCCGGCCGCAAGGCGCAAGGCGCGAAGGCGGCTGCGACTCACACCGGTGCACTGGCCGGATCGGACGAAGTTTACGATGCCGCTTTCCGCCGTGCCGGTGTCTTGCGGGTTTCCGATCTGCGCGAGTTGTTCGACTGCGCCGAGACGCTGGGCCGCCTCGAATCGCCACCGGGCAAGCGGTTGGCGATCCTGACCAATGGCGGCGGCATCGGTGTTCTGGCCATAGACAGGCTTGTCGAACTGGGGGGGATCCCCGCCGCAATCGCCTCCGAGATCAGACTGAAGCTCGACGCGGTGCTGCCGTCGACATGGTCCGGATCAAATCCCGTCGATATCGTTGGCGATGCTGACCCGGCGCGCTACGCCGCTGCGCTTGAGCTGTTGCTGACCGACCCGAGCAATGATGCCGTTCTGGTAATGAACGTCCAGACCGCGATCGCTTCGGCCGAAGAGATCGCTGCTACCGTAACCGTTGTGGTCGGCAAGCATCGTGTAAAACATGGCCGCTCGGCCAAGCCGGTGCTGGCGGTCTGGGTCGGAGCGGACCAGAAAACCGGCAGCCTTCTGAGCGGCGCCGGGATTCCAAACTTCTCCACCGAGGATAGTGCGGTGCGTGGCTTCATGCACCTCGTGAAGCATCGAGAGGTGATGGCGGCGCTGACGCAGGTTCCACCAGCCATGCCGAGCGAGTTTGCGCCCGAAACCGAGGTTGCCCGCGAGGTCATTGCCATGGCGCTGGCCGATGGCCGCCACTGGCTCGACCCGGTCGAAGTCAAGCGGCTTCTTGAAGCCTATGATATCGCGATGGTGCCGACGTTTGCAGCGGCTGATGCCGATCAGGCCGCCGCTTATGCTTCAGAACTGTTCGCGAAGGGCGCTACCGTAGTGCTCAAGATCATGTCGCGGGACATAGTTCACAAGTCCGATGTCGGCGGCGTCGTCCTGAATCTCACCACTCCTGAGGCGGTAAGAACAGCGACGGCCGGGATACTCTCCCGAGCCAGGGCTCTTCGACCGGAAGCGCGGATAGCCGGCGTGATCGTGCAGGCGATGGTGGTCCGCCAGAAGGCGCGCGAACTCATTGTGGGCTTCGCCGACGATCCGACCTTCGGCACCGTGATCGTATTCGGCCGCGGCGGCATTGCGGTCGAGATCATCAACGACAAGGCGCTGGCGCTGCCTCCGCTCGACCTGCAACTGGCCCGCGACCTGATCGAACTCACGCGCGTTTCGCGGCTGTTAGGCGCCTACCGGGATGTGTCCGCGGTCAAGCCAGATGCCGTCGCAATGGTTTTGGTCAAGCTGGCGCAGATGGCGGCGGATATTCCGGAGATCCGCGAACTGGACATCAATCCGCTGCTGGCTGACGAGGCCGGTGTGCTCGCCGTCGATGCGCGCGTCGCCGTCGGGATCGTGGAGCGAAAATTCAAGGGGTCGGGTCCCGGCAATTTTGCCGTGCGGGCCTATCCGTCGCAATGGCAGCGGCACCTTGAGGTCAAGGATGGTTGGCGGGTCTTCGTGCGCCCCATCCGCCCCGAGGACGAGCCGCTGATCCATGAATTCCTGCGGCACGTCACCAGCCATGATCTGCGGTTACGATTCTTTGCGCCGATGAAGGAGTTTACCCACGCGTTCATCGCCCGACTGACGCAGCTCGATTATGCCCGAGCGATGGCCTTCGTCGCGGTCGACGAGACCACTGGTGAGGTGCTTGGCGTCGTTCGAATTCATTCGGACTCGATCTACGAGAGCGGCGAATACGCCATCCTGCTGCGGTCCGATCTCAAGGGCAGGGGGCTCGGCTGGGCATTGATGCAGTTGATCATCGAATACGCCAGGTCTGAAGGCCTCAAGGTGATCGCAGGCGACGTCCTTCAGGAAAATGTCGTGATGCTGGAAATGTGCCGGGACCTCGGATTTGAAGTGAAAGCCGATCCTCACGAGCACGGCATTTGCAACGTCAAGCTCAAGTTATGAATCGACGGGGACCCCGGGCGACTGGTGTAATTGCCGCTTCAGCCGCGCAACTGCGACGGGCGGAATCGCGGCGTGATCTATAGCGTGCGCTGCTTTTAAACGGCCATTCGACCGCAGCGGAATGGGGTAGCCCGGGAAGGGGTCACGCGAGGGCTGGACGGCTCCTGAGCTGCACCCTTTGGATGTGAGGCAGTTTATCTGCAAACTAAACGAGAATCCGAATTGGGCACTCCATCCCGCCGATTGCAAGGTCCCATCCGACACCTTGCTTGCCCGCGCCCTCGTCAATCGCATAATGCGGCTGCAAATGCTTGTTCCGCCATGAACTTTCGATAATCTGAAATCCGGGCGGATGGAGGAGTCGCGAGTGCGTTGTCAGGTTTGTCAGTCGACGCTGAAAGCCGGCGACGTGTATTGCTCGTCCTGCGGCGCGGTCGTCCCCGAACATCCTCCAATAACTTCCGATGCCCGCAGCCGCATCGCCGGCGAGCGGAAATATCTCACGGTCCTCTGTGCCGATTTGCAGCGCTCGACCGATCTTATCTCGGAGCTGGATCCCGAGGCGGCCATTTCCAGGCTCGAACCGGCGCTGATTGCGATGCGCACCGCCGTTCGCCGCAACCGCGGCATCGTCAGCAAGGAAGGCGGTGACGGGCTGATTGCGCTTTTTGGCGCCCCGCATGCCGATGACAATCACGCCGTCATGGCCTGTCACGCGGCGGTCGAACTGGTGCGCCGTGTAAAACTCTTGAACGACCCCGCGCTTCAGGTGCGGGTCGGGGTTCATTCCGGCTATGTCGTTGCCCATGTAATCGAGGCCGACTTTTCCTCGGTCTATGAAGCGGGTGGCCCAGCGGTCCATCTGGTCAAGCGGCTCGAAAATGCAGCGCAAGCCGGAAAAATCCTGGTTTCGGAATCCTGCCAGAGCCTGGCCGCAGGCCTGGTGACCTTCAATGCGCTACCCCCGAGGCGGCTGGAGGGCTTTTCCGGACTTGTACCCTGCTACGAACTTGCCGAAATCAGCGGGCTTACCCGCTGGCGCGCCCGCTCCACTAAGGGACTTTCGTCGTTCGTCGGACGCGCTGAAGAGATTTCCCTGCTTGAGCGGGCGGCGAGGGAGGCCGGTTCGTCCGGACAGATCGTCGCGCTGGTGGGTACGGCCGGCATCGGAAAATCCCGAATCGCGCACGAATTCGTCGGTGCGTTGCGGGAGCAGCACTGGCAGGTGCTGGAGGCGGAAGGCAACCCGCTGGAGCAGGCGGTGCCGTATGCATTGTTAAAGAAGCTGCTCCAGAGCGCGCTGCAGGGTGGCAATGTCCGGCCGGTAAATCAACCTGACCTGGCCGAAGGGCCGGCGGCCGCGCATTCCGATTTTTGGCCGTCCGCGATTTGCTCGGTTCTGGACCAGCCGGTCACGGACAGCCGCTGGAACGATCTCGAACCGTTGCTGCGGCGCCGCGCGATCATCGATGCCGTCCGCAATGTGATCGGCAGCGTCATCGGGACACGACCGACCGCCCTGCTTCTTGAGGATCTTCACTGGATCGATGGTCAAAGCGAAACCGCGGTCGAGTCCCTGATGTCGCTGACGGCAGGCCATCCGCTGCTGGTGCTGCTGACATGGCGGACGGAAGATACGCCGGGATGGCTGTCCCGGCTGGATGTGCGCCGGATCTGGCTGCGGTCGCTGGATGTCTCATCGGCAAACGCGTTGCTTGACGATCTGCTCGGCGCCGGTCCGAACCTGGACGCGCTCAAGGCCCACATCCTTCGCCACACCGGCCAGGTTCCTCTCTTCATCGAGGAGGTTGTCCGGCAGATCCTCAATCGTGGCGTCCTCGATGTCGACGCCGGCCGGTTTGTCGCCAAGACCCCGTGGGACGCACTGGAAATTCCGCCCACCGTGCAGGGGGTCATTGCGTCCCGCATCGATCGCTTGCCAAAGGAGGACAAGGCGCTTCTCCAACTCGCTTCCGTTGTTGGACCGCGAATCCCGCCCCCCTTGCTGACAGCGGTGACCGGCATGCCGGCAGCCGAACTGCAGAGTCGCATATGGTCGCTGGAAATTCTGGATTTTCTGGTCGAGTCGCGGTGGCTCGCTTCGCCCGAGTACGAATTCGCGCACGATCTCATTCGTGAGGTTGCCTACGATTCGATCCTTCGCCCGCAACGGGAGGATCTGCATCGTCGGATATTGGCGGCGCTGGAGGCAAATGCTGCAGGTCAACAGGAGGAGGTTGCCGAGGCGTTGTGCCACCATGCTGTCAAAGCGCAGGACTGGGCGAAAGCAGACCAGTACGGATACATGGCGGCGAAAAAGGCCTTGGCCAGATCTGCATTCCGCGATGCAACAGAATACTTCCAGATTGCGATGGACGCGGTCGACAAGCAATCGGCCTCGACCGGGCGCGAGCAACGGGCGATCGACTTGCGTATCGAGGCCAGGCTTGCATTTGCGCCGCTGGGAAGTATGGAGCAATGGTTTGCTCTTTGCAGCGATGCGGAAGCGCGTTCCGAGAAAATCAGGGATGAACAGCGGCGACTGGCGTCGATCGTCGCCAAGGCGGTGGCCCTGAATTTCTACGGCGCGCCTGTTGAAGCGATCACGGCGTCCGAACAGGCTGTCGCACTGGCCAACAGCCTGGCGGCCACCGCTTGGCTTGGCTATGCCGAATATGTGCTTGGTCAGGCATATTTCATCTCCGGTCGATATCGGGACGCAGAGACGCTCTTAAATCGGGCCAGTATGCGGCTGACCAGCGAACCCGAGAACGTTCCGCCGGGAACGACGGGAACGAGCCTTCTCGTGCTTTGTCATCTGATGAAAGCTCTCGTCTACGTGTCGACCGGGGAGTACGACAGCTCCGAGCAAAGCTCCCAACTGGCAAGCGACCTGGCCAGGAGCAACGATCGACCCTACGACATCATCGCCGCCCTTTATGCGCGCGGCTTCGTCCAGCTGGGCCACGGCAATCTCGAGGAGGCCGAAAAAGCATTGGATGATGCTGCGTCCCTCTCACGCGAGAGCGAGGTCCGTCTGTTCTTGCCCCTCGTATTGTGCGCGCTCGGGAATCTACATTTGCAGAAAGGACATGCCGCCAAAGCCAAGGATATCCTGTTGGATGCAAAGGAGGAGGCCGAGGTAATCGGCCACGCGAGCAGCGCGATGCTGGCACCGGTCTATCTTGCCTCGGCGTACGCACAACAAGGCGAGATCTCCCGCGGACTGGAAGTCGCGAGGGCTTGCCAGGCGGGAGCAAAGCAAAAAGGTTATCACGGGATTGAAGCGTTGGCCGCTTTTTCCCAGGCGCTGATCTCCGCGCTTCAGGGACCGTCCGCTGCGTCCGAAACCATGGCCCTACTTGAACGAACGATCGAACTGGCTGCCCGGCTCGAAAGCAGGCCCTTGCTGGGGATGGCGAAAGGCATGCTGGCCCGCTTGCTAGTGGCTTCGGGCAGAAAGTCCGAAGCACAAAACGAACTGGCTGAGGCCATTGAGCTGTTCGACAAAGCGAAAATGACTATGCAGCTAGAACGTGCTAAGGCAGCCCTCACCAAGCTATCGGAGTTGTGATTTATTGCAGCCACGGCAAATTCGGCCGCTTATCAATGGAGTGAAGGATGGCTTTCGCACCTTACAGTGGGACATTTGAACAGATCATCAATCAAATGCTTGGCCCGGAGAACATCGCCTTGGCGGCCAGCAAGTTTGCCGAGCTGGAAAAGCAGCATGGCCCCTATAGCTTTGGAAAGTTTATCAAATACTTTCTGCCAAAGCCGGAGGACTTCAAGGACTGGGAGAAGGATTCCGGCAAGATATCGGAACCGGTGCGCCGCCGCCTCACCGAAATCGTTTCGGCCAATCTCAAATCCGCATCCCCGATGCCGATGTTGTTGAAGGTGGGCGACAATGTTGA
>NZ_JAUYQU010000045.1 GCF_030697065.1 Bradyrhizobium sp. | reverse complement strand
ATCAGCGCCGGCCGACGCGATTGACCGGGCCGCCGCGGTTCATCGGTGTTCCCCGCACACCAACGCCGGGGGTCACCACGGCGCGCGCAACCGGACGTGGCCGCAGCACGACCCCGGGCCTGACGACGCATCCGACGGGATATGAGACATACTGGCAGTAGACCACCGCGCTGGCTTTTTCAGTGCCTGCGGAGACGAAGCCGACTACCAGCCCGGTGGTCAGCAGTGCCGACAATGCAATCGATAGCTTCATCCTGGCGTCCTCCGTTGTTTAGGCATCTAAAAAATGACGGGATCGAGCAATCTGTGTATTGACGCAGATCAAACCTCCTCCGCGAGTGATTGTCGCCTATGCTACCTGGAGCTCGTCGGACGAATCGCAACGGCAGGCATCGCTGCCCCGACTCATCAGTTGCCCGGGGCAGCCATCCGTTTCCACATCAAGCCTTGATCCATCGCTGCTTGACTCGATGGAGCTGCGCCCGAAGATGGGCATGGCCATCCTCACCGATGCAGGATTGCCATTGGATGATCGCAAGGCTGAGGGCAGTCGTTGGCACGCAAGCGGCGCAAATCAGGGAGGGAGACACCGAGGGCACCTGCCCGCGGGCCGTTACTGGCTTCGCCGTCGGCGGAGCCGAAGCCCGCAGGGCCGAATGTCGCGCGATTGCCGCCGCGCCGGATCTGGATCGCGATGGCGATGGTGGCAGCCGCCGTCTTCGCATTCGGTGGCGCCTTCCATATTTTCAATCACGGCGGACCCGCTTCGCCGATCCAGCATTCGGCCGTTGCGGCCTTCGTCGGCAGCGAGACCTGCGCGGGCTGCCACCAGGCCGAAGCAAAATTGTGGAATGCTTCACAGCACAAGGCGGCGATGCAGCACGCCAACGACAAGACCGTGCTCGGCAATTTCAACGATTCAAGCTTTGATTATTACGGCGTGCGCTCCCGCTTCTTTCGCAAGGACGGCAAATTCCTGGTCGAGACCGACGGCGCCGACGGCAAACTCGCCATATTCGAGATAAAATACACTTTCGGCATCGATCCGCTGCAGCAGTATCTGGTCGAGTTTCCCGACGGACGTCTGCAGGCCCTGTCGCTGGCCTGGGACTCAAGGCCGCAGGAAAAGGGCGGCCAACGCTGGTTTCACCTCTCCGAAAACGAAGAAATCAAGCATGACGATATTCTGCATTGGACCAAATTGAACCAGAACTGGAATTTCATGTGCGCGGAATGCCACTCGACCGGCCTGCGCAAGAACTACGATGTCAAAACGGATCGTTTCGCGACGACATGGGCGGAAATCAGCGTGGGCTGCGAGGCCTGTCATGGCCAGGGCTCGGGCCACACCGCTTGGGCGCGCAACCAGCGGAGCTGGTGGCCGTTCGGCAGGCGCGAAGATTCCAGCAAGGGATTGCTGGTGCGCTTTGACGAGCGCCATAGCGTCACCTGGCCGATGGACGCGCAGACCGGGACCGCCAGTCGCAGTGCAGCGCCGGCCACATTGCGCAAGGAGGTCGAGACCTGCGGCCTGTGCCACGCACGGCGCGCCGGATTCCACGCTGACTGGGTGCCTGGTCAGTGGCTGTCGCAAACCCATGCGGTCGAGGCGCTCGCGCGCAACACCTATCACCCCGACGGACAGATCCGTGATGTCGAGGAGCCGTACAATTATACCCCGTTCAAGCAGGGCAAGATGTTTGCCGCCGGCGTCACCTGCAGCGATTGCCACGAGCCCCACAGTTCGAAACTTCGCGCTTCAGGAGAGGGTGTCTGCCTGCAATGTCATGCCCCCGACAAGTTCGCCGACGAAAAGCACCGCCACCACGCCGGCGTCGATCCACCGCCGACCTGCGTATCGTGCCACATGCAGGCCCGAACCTACATGGTCGTCGATCCCCGCCACGATCACGCCTTTCGTGTTCCGAGGCCGGATCTTTCGGTCAAGATGGGGACACCGAACGCGTGCAACGACTGCCACCGCGACAAGCCGGCGCAATGGGCCGCTACCGCGATCGAGCGTTGGTATGGCCCCGACCGCAAGGGCTTTCAGGCCTATGGACCATCATTACATGCAGCGCGCACCGATCAGCCCGATGCCGCCGCGCTTCTTTCCGTCCTTGCCGCGGATCGCCATGCGCCGGCAGTGGCGCGCGCAAGCGCACTCGGCGAACTTGCCTCGCGCATAACGCCGGCAAATATCGCGACGGCACGCACTGCGCTCGTCGATCCCGATCCAATGGTACGGATCGGTGCCCTCGACATGCTTGAAAACGTGCCCGCCGATCAGGTCTGGCCTTTAGTTTCTCCCTTATTGTCCGATCCCATCCGCGGCGTACGCATCAGGGCGGCCTCTCTGCTCGCGACCGTGCCGACCGCAAGCCAGCCCACACGGGACCGCGCGTCCTTTGATCGGGTAGCCGCCGAGTTCATCGCAGCACAACGCGCCAATGCCGAGCGGCCGGAAGCCCGCACGGCGCTCGCAAATTTTCTCGCGCGGCGCGGACTGAGTGACGATGCCGAGACGGAATACAAGGCCGCGCTGAAACTCAGCCCGCAGTATGCGACGGCGGCGATCAATCTAGCCGACTTGTATCGCCAGCGCGGCCGAGATAGCGACGGCGAAAGTGTGCTTCGCGCGGCGCTCGCGGCATCGCCTCGCGACGCGGCCGCGCACCACGCACTCGGCCTGACCCTGACGCGACTGAAAAGGCCGGCCGATGCGCTCGTCGAGCTCCGGAAGGCCACCGAGTTGGAGCCGGATGATGCACGCTACAGCTATGTTTACGCCGTCGCGCTCCATTCCGGCGGTCAGCGCGATGAAGCTGTCGCGGTCTTGAAGCAAACCCTGCGGAGTCATCCCGACGATCGCGATGTTCTGCAGGCGCTCGTCTCCTTCAGTCGCATGGCGGGGAATGCAACGGCAGCGCTCGGATATGCCGAGCAGCTCGCAATCGTCGTGCCGGGAGACAAAGACCTTGCTGAGGTTATTCTTGAACTTCGAAGGGCTGCGAATTCGCCGCCACAAAGTGGGGAGCGATGAAGCAGTTTGAATTCACCGTCATTGCATCGGACCTCGGTCCTGCAGCGGATACCGACAATTGAACCGTAGCGTTCGGCCCGGCCGCGTGGAGAGCGAAGCCGGGTGATAGATAAGTCGCCAGGCAGCGACCTATCCGTCTTGGGCCCCACCACTGGCGCTATGGTGCGATCGCAAGCATCAACAACGCGAGTGCCGGCGACCTAACTCTCCAGGACGCGCTCCATAAACACCCGGCGGCAGTCCATTTCATACTCCAGGTCCTGCACCGGCGGACGATGGAGATACCACGTCAAACCCTGTTCGAAGATGCCACGTTGGCCGAGCTCGCTTTCGATGAAGGGGTGGATATCGTGGACGGTATAGAGCTGGGTCGCGGTAACCTTGCTCCAGTCCCCGCCGAACGCGCTCATGCGGCGCTCCATCTCGCCCAGAACCCATTGCGCCTTCTCGACCATCGCCGCCGGGCTGACGTCACCGATCCGAACGGCATGGTCGCGATAGCTGCCCTTGCCTTCCGGTGCTTCACCGCTGCCGGCGACGACGAACGACGCCGGCGCGTTGGCGGCGGGCACGGCATACGTAAATGCATGGAAGCCCGGTTCCGCCGGCGGATCGATCTTCGGACACACATTGCTGCGCGCGACGGGATTCACTCCGTCCGGCAGCAATCCCCATGCTTTCAGGGTGCCGGTGTACACTTCATTGAACTCCACGAAGCCGCTTTCCGTGAACGGCGCAGGCGAGCGCAACTCGCAGGCGGCGAACGCGCTCAGCGGTCTGCCGGCATCCTTCAGAATCTGCTCGATGCGATCAAACCCCTGGCGCATCGGCACCGGCCTGGTGAACCGCACCCGCTCCAGGGCGAAGCCCGGCAGCGCGGCGACACCGGCCGAATACTGGCTGACGCCCGGCATGAACCTGTAACCGCCCTTCGCTGCTTCGACAGTCTCGATCATGTTGCCTCTCCTGCTGCAGAAATTCTTTTCGATTGGGTTTCAAATCAATCTTCGAGCACGCCGAGATAGGCGTCGCGAATGATCGGATCAGCCAGCAGCTCCGCGCCGGACCCCGACCGCACGATCCGGCCCATGTCCATGACATAAGCCGCATGACACAGGTCGAGCGCCGTCGTCACATCCTGCTCGACCAGCAGGATAGACATACCTTCGGCGTTAAGCGCACGAAGCGCAGCAACAAGCTGCTCGACCAGCAGCGGCGACAGTCCAAGCGACAATTCATCGATCATCAACAGATTCGGCGCACTCATCAGCCCGCGCCCGATCGCGCACATCTGCTGCTCGCCGCCGGACAGTGTCGCCGCCGCCTGATTGCGGCGCTCGAACAGCTTCGGGAACGTGGCATAGACGCGGTCCATATCGCGGCTGATCTCGGCCCGCCCGGCCGTGCGCGAATAGGCTCCCATCAGGAGGTTGTCTTCAATGCTCATGGCGCCGAACAGCCGCCGGCCCTCCGGCACGTGAACGATGCCGTGCGACAGGATTGCGGCCGCGGTCGCATCGGCGAGATCCACGCCGTCGGAGCGATAGCTTCCCGACTGGATCGGGATCAGCCCCGACAACGCACGCATCAGCGTCGTCTTGCCCGCGCCGTTGGAACCGATCAGCGCAGTGATCTCTCCTCGCCGGACGGCAAGATCGATGCCCCACAGCACCTGAACCTCGCCGTAGCCGGCGCGCAAGCCCTGAAGCTCGAGGATGGGTGTATCAGCCATGGGCGCCGGCCCTTTGCGCATACTGCTGGCCGAGATAGGCCTCCACGACGGCCGGATTCTTGATGACATCCCGCGGAGCGCCGTCGGCGATCAACTGACCGTTGTGCAGCACCACGATCCGCGTACAGACGTTCAGCACGACCTTCATCAAATGCTCGATCATCACGATGGTTATGCCGTTTTCCGCAAGCTGATGAATGAGGCGCGTCGCGCGTTCGACTTCCGCGCTGTTCAGGCCTGCATTGACTTCGTCGAGGAACAGCAGCTTCGGCTTCATCGCGAGGGCTTTCGCGAGTTCAAGGCGCTTGCGCATCGCCAGGGTCAGCGTCGCTGCGGGCTGATCCGACTGCGCTTCGAGGCCGACGAACGCCAGATGCGCGCGCGCTTCCTGCCGCGCCGATCTGATGCTTTCGCCGGGCTGCGAAAACAGTGCCGCGGCGGCGACGTTATCCAGCGCACTGAATTCCGCGAACGGCTGCACGATCTGGAACGTACGCGACAGTCCGAGACGCGCGGACTGGTAGGTCTTCACGCGCGTGATGTCCTGCCCCATGAACGTGACCGTGCCGGAGCTTGCCGGTGTGACGCCTGTAACCACGTTGACAAGCGTCGTCTTTCCGGCGCCGTTCGGGCCGATGAGGCCGAGAACCTCGCCTTTGCTGATGCCGAGCGAAACATCTTGCAGCGCTTTCAGGCCGCTGAAGTTCCGCGAGACGGACTGGAGCCGTAGGATTTCAGACACGCTTCGGTCTCCATGCAAGAAGCCGAGACCGCAGCGACATCAGTCCGTTTGGCAGGAACAGCAACAGAACGACGATCAGAACGCCGAGCACGCCGCTGTGGATCTGGATGTAGTTGCGCCAGACCACCTCCTCCAGCCCGAGATAAACGAATGCCCCGATCAGGACGCCGAGCGGCGAGCCGAGCCCTCCGATCAACGCCATGACGATCGGCTTCACCGAATAAAGAATGTCGAACACATCGGACGGATCAATGTAATGAACCCAGGCCGCGTACACCCCGCCCGCGGCGCCGACAAAGCAGGCGGACAGCCCGAACGCGACGCTCTTGTAGAGCGTGGTGTTGAGCCCGATCATATTGGCGGCGGTTTCGTTCTGCCGGATACATGCGAGGCCGAAACCGAGCTTGGAGCCCGCCACCACGACGACCATCGACGCGGTTCCGAGCAGCAGTCCCCACATCACATAGAAGTAGAACGTCGCATCCGCCATCACGCCGGCCGTCGAGGTCAGCGGGATGTTCAATCCCATGCCGCCGCCGGTGAGATCGGTGGCATTGTTGACGAGTTCGCGGAACACCTCGATCAGCGACAGGCTGGCGATGGCAAAATAGTGGCCGCGCAGACGAAGCAGCGCCGCGCCAAGCAGACACGCCAGCGCAAAGGAGGCCCCCCCCGCTGCGGCAACCGCAACCACCAGCGGCACGCCCTTGCCGAGCAGGACGCCCGCCGTATAGGCGCCGAAACCGAAGAAAGCAGCGGTCGCAAATGAAGGATAGCCTGCCAGACCGCCGACCACGTTCCACGACAGCGCGAGGATACCGTACATGCAGGCGATGGTGCCGAGCCGCAGCGCGTAGGAGCCTCCGAACATGGGCAGCGCGGCGATAACCGCGACCAGCGCCAGCAGGATGAAGTTCGATCGCGTCATTCAAAGCCCTTTCGGCCGAGCAGGCCCTGGGGACGCACGATCAGAAAGACGATCAGCAGCGCGAACGACAGCGTCGTCGCATGCGCGGGACCTATCAGCGCCGAACCAATTCCCTCGATCAGCGCAAGCAGGATGCCGCCCGCCAGCGCGCCCGACACGCTGCCGAGGCCGCCGAGCACGCAGACCACGAAGGCCTTTCCCAGATAGGCGGTCGAAGTCAGGGGCGAGATCGGGAAGATCAGCGCCATCAGCACACCGGCGCAGCCCGCCAGCGCAGCACCGAGACCGAACGCAATCGCGTAGATCGAATTGACGTCGACGCCCATCAACCGGGCCGCATCGCGGTCCAGCCTGACTGCGATGATGGCGCGCCCGACGCGCAACCGCCGCAGGATCAGATAGAGTATGCCGGTCAGCGCCAGCGCGGATGCGGTTGCGATCAAACGGTCGATCGGCACAACGACATCGAACAGCGAGACCGACCCCATAGGGGGCGTCAGCGTAAGCTTGCGGTAATCCGCCTTGAAGTAATAGATCATCGCGTTGTTGAGAATCAGGTCGAGCCCGAACGTCAAAGTCAGCGTGACCAGAACAGGCGCCGTGATCACGCGGTTGAGGATCAGGCGCTGAATGACGTAACCGAGAACAAAAAACGCCGGAGCCGCGATGCCGAGCGCATACCACGGCGAGATGTGGAGCGACTGATAGAGCCCCCATGCCAGATAGGCGCCGAGAACGATGAACGAGCCGTGGATCAGATTGATGACATTCAACACACCCCAGACCAGCGAGAAGCCGATCGCGATACACGCATAAAGGCAGCCCAACACCAATGCATTGATCAGAACCTGGGCCGCCAGCATGTCGGGTTTCCGCTTTCCCTGGACCGATAGGGGTCAGTTGACGCCGAGCCGGAATTCGCCCTGCTTGATGAGCGCAGGCGAGAGAACCACAGCTTTTCCACCCTGAAGCTGAAGCACCGGCGGCTCCAGCGAATCGATCTGCCCGGTCGGTCCGAACTTCACCGGCCCCCAGAACGTCATCTCGTTCATCCTGGCAAGCTCGTCGCGGACCTTGTCGCGGTCCAGCGATCCCGCGCGCTCAATGGCCATCTGGAACAGCGCACCCGAAACCGACGCCGAGGCCTGCGCGTAATCGGGATCCGACTTGTACTTGTCGCGGAACAGTTTGACGTAGTTGGCGGTCGTGCCGAAGATGTCCTTGCCGGAATACTGCGCGGCAGGATGCCACCAGGCGGCGCTGGTGATGTTTTCACCGCTGGCACCGGCGGCATCGATGAACTCCTGATAGGCGGGACCCGCGATCATGGTGAGCACGCCGGCCTTGATCTGCTGATCGGCCATCTGCTTGCGAACGAGCAGCAGGTCATTGATGTAGCCGGTCACGAAAATCCATTGCGGCGCGAGCGATTTGATCTGCGACAGCGTCGCCGAGTGATCCAGCGTATTGATCGCGTATTTCTCGGAATACACCACTTCGAGGCCGTTGGCCTTGGCCGACTTCTCCATCTCCTGGGCAATCGCCAGCGGAAAGAGATCGTTGCGCGCCAGAATGGCGACCTTTTTCACGTCCGTCGCCTTGGCCTTGACGATCTGGGTGAGCGGCGTGGTCAGCGTGTCGTTCGGCGTGAAGGTACCGAACAGGTACTTGTAACCCTGGTCATAGACCTGCGCGGAGGACGCGGTCGACGCGATGGTCGGCACCTTGTATTTCTCGGATACGCTGCTGCCGGCCTTGGCGGCGCCCGAACCGAACGGGCTGAACAGGAAATTGACGTTGTTCTGCGTGATCATCTGCTCGGTGGTCTGCACCGCGCGGGGCGTATTCGACTGGTAGTCGGCGTAGACGATCTCGACCTTGTACTTCTTGCCGCCGACCGAGATGCCTCCGGCCTTGTTGGCCTGCTCGGCCCAAAGATCGTATCCCTGCTGCTGCTTGATGGCTTCAGGCGCCAGCGGACCGGTCAGCGGAAGCGGCGCTCCGAACTTGACGACGTCCTGCGCCAGCGCCGCGGAGGCTGATAATCCAAGACAGGCGGCGAGAAGAAGCGAATTCAAGCGACGTGACGTAAGCCGGGAACGGGTCATCTGGTTTCTCCTGCATGGACCGAGAGGGTAACCTGGCCGAAAGCATGACAAATCGGGCAATCGAATAAAAGCATTGAAATTCGAACCGAACGGTCTAAAAATTCGACTGCTATGCAGCGCCTGCACCGTTTCCGGGCAAGCGATGAAGGGCTGTCGGAAACTAACACATGATCGAATCGACGGCTCTCAGATACTTTCGGGAGGTAACGCTGCGCGGGTCCATCAAGCGGGCCGCCGAATCGCTGCGTATCGCGCCCAGCGCGATCAGCCGGCAGGTCCAGGGGCTCGAGGACGAACTTTCGGCGAAGCTGTTCGATCGGGGCGCGCGGGGCATGAGCCTGACCGGCGCCGGCCACCTGCTCTATCGTTATGCAGTCGAGAGCCAGGACAAGCTTGATCGAATTCGCGTTCAGGTCGAGGAATTCGACTCGCTGCAGCGCGGCCAGGTGAAGCTTGCGACCGTTGAAGGACTGCTCGCGAGCTTCGTGTCCGATTTCGTCGTCGACCTTTCGAAAGCCTACCCCGGCATCTCGATCACGGTCACGACGGCGGGCACCAGCGGCGTCGCCGAAATGGTCGGACGGCACGAGGTCGATCTCGGCCTCGTTTTCGGCCGTGCGCCGCGGCGCGACCTGATCGAACTGGCGCGCATGCGCCAGTCGCTGTGCCTCATGGTCGCCCCCGATCATCCGATGGCCGCCAGGGAGTATTGTGCGATCAAGGACCTCGCGGGCCTGCGCGTGATCCTGCCCGATCTGTCGTTCGGCATCCGTCAGGAAATCGACCGCGCTTGCGCCAAGGCCAATGTCGAGCTCGATGTCTACAGCGAGACAAACTCGATTGCCTTCCTCCGCACCATCGCCGTGAAGACCCGTATCGGAACCTTCCTGCCGCGCGACTCGGCCATGCCCGAACTGCTCGCAGGCACGCTGATCGCGGTGCCTTTGCGCGACAAGCGTCTGGAGGCCACGCAGGTGACGCTGGTCCGGCTCGCAACCAGGAATTCCACGCCCTCGGGGCTTCGCGTTGCGCAGCTTCTCGTGGAGAGGATGAAAGAGCGAAAGAGCTGATCGGGCCGCGCCGTCAGTTCGGAAACTCCACCATGGCCTCGCCGGTCGCGACCTTCTCGCCGGCCTGGTTCTTCACCATGACGTCGATCAGCACCCAGCGCGAATTCGCCGTGACCTGCTTTGATTTCACGATGCCGGTGGGCTGGATGGTGTCGCCGGGCTTGACCGGCTTGACCCAGCGGGTCTCCAGACGGCGGTGGATGGCACCGGCGGGGTAGGCCCAGTCGGTGATCATGCGCGAGATCAAGCCGAAATTGTTCATGCCGTGCATGATGATGCCGCCGAAATTGGTCTTCCCGAAACTTCCCTTCATGTATTCGTCGTCGAGATGCAGCGGGTTGTAATCGAGCGAGCCGTCGCAGAACAGCCGGATCGATTCGCGGCTGACCTCGAATTTCGGTCCGTCGATGCTGTCGCCTTCGCCGAGATTTTCGAACGTGGTGGTCATGATTTCCCTCGCCTCATTCCGGCCGGATGGTCCAGCCGCGGCCGGAGCAGATCACGTCGCCGTGCTGGTTGAAGAAGACGTTGTCGTGCACCACAAACAGCCGTTCGCGCTTGATGAACTTGTCGAGCGCTCGCGCCTGCAGGGTGATGACGTCGTCGGGACGCGCCGGAATGTTGTAGCTCCAGGACTGCCCCGCATTGACCGTGCCCGGCGAGCGCATCCAGTCGTCAGCCGGGGTGCAGGAAAACATCAGGAGGATGTGGATCGAGGGCGGCGCGATCAGCCCGCCATAGCGCGTGGTTCTGGCGTAGGCTTCGTCGAAATAGATCGGGTGATCCTCGCCGACCGACTTGCAGTAGAGTTCGATCGCCGCCTTGGTCAGCGTATAGGGAATGGTCTTGCGCGGCACGCCGGGGACGATGTCGTCCCACACCTTGCGCAGATTGGCGTGTTTCCAGAAATCGGTTTCGAAGGCTTCCGCCTGCGCCATCGCATCCTCCCTTGTCCGCCGCTATGATGCCGGCCTGTCATGCCGCCTTATGCCATCTTGCGGAATTTGTTATATGGTATAATCAATTCGCCACGTTGTAAAATCAAGCGGTGCTGCCGGGGAAACGTCACATGCCCAAACTGAAGCTGCCCAATATCGACGACGTCGTCGCGATCGACATCCACACCCATGCCGAGGAGCCCTGCGGCATGCATGGCGACGACGGCTATGACGATTTCCAGGCGAAGATGGCCGACTACTTCAAGTCGCCCAACAAGCACCCGCCGACCGTCCAGGAGACCGCGGCCTATTACCGCGCCAAGAAGATCGCCGCCGTGATCTTCCCGGTCGATGCCGAGCGCGAGACCGGATTCCGCCGCTACAACAATTACGAGATGCTGGAAATCGCGTCTGAGAATTCCGACGTGCTGATCCCCTTTGCCAGCATCGACCCGCACAAGGGCAAGCTCGGCGTCCGCGAGGCGCGCAAGCTGATCGAGGAATACGGCGTCCGCGGCTTCAAGTTCCATCCGACCATGCAGGGCTTCTATCCGAACGACCGCATGGCCTATCCGCTGTATGAAGCCATCAACGACGGCGGCGCCATCGCGCTGTTCCACACCGGCCAGACCGGCGTCGGCTCGGGCATGCCCGGCGGCATGGGGATGCGGCTGAAATATTCCAACCCGATGTATATGGACGACGTCGCGGCGGATTTCCCGGACCTGAGAATCATTCTCGCACACCCGTCATTCCCCTGGCAGGAAGAGGCGCTGTCGGTCGCAACCCACAAGCCGAACGTCTATATCGACCTCTCCGGCTGGTCGCCGAAATATTTCCCGCCGATTCTGGTGCGCTACATCAACTCGATGCTGCAGGACAAGATGCTGTTCGGCTCGGACTGGCCGGTGATCACGCCGGACCGCTGGATGGCCGATTTCGCCAAGCTCGAGATCCGCGACGAGATCCGGCCGAAGGTGCTGAAAGCCAATGCGCGGAAACTGCTGGGGATCTAACGACCAGCATCGAACGGATGATATCATCGTGAGCATCAAAGCCGTTGTGTTCGATGCCTATGGCACCCTGTATGACATCCAGTCGGTAGCAGCCATTACCGAGCAGGCATTTCCCGGCTACGGCGAAATCATCACGCAGATCTGGCGTATCAAGCAGCTCGAATATACCTGGCTGCGCTCGCTGATGGGACGCTATGACGATTTTTCCGTGATCACCCGGGATTCGCTCGCCTATGCGCTCAGGGTACTCGGGCTGAAAGGCGATGAGGCGACGTTCGAGCGCATCATGGAAAAATATCTGCATCTCGATCTCTACCCGGATGCGATCGCGGCCCTGGCGGCGATGCGGGATCGCAAGCTCGCGATCCTTTCCAACGGCAGCACGGCCATGCTCAACGCGCTGGTCGCCAACAGCGGCCTCGACCGCGTGCTGGATGCAACCATCAGCATCGACTCCCGAAGAATTTTCAAGCCGGCTCCCGAAGCCTACGGGCTGATCGAAACGAGGCTTGGCGTGGCGCCCACCGAGGTGCTGTTCATTTCCTCGAACCCGTGGGACGCCTGCGGCGCGAAGGCCTTCGGCCTCAACGTCGCCTGGATCGAGCGCGTGACGCCTGAAGCGATGGCGGCGGCCTGCGTCGACAATGATCTCGTAGCTCCGCTCACGATGTTCAAGGCAATCCGGACCCAAATGGACGAACTCGGGCTCGAGCCGGATTATCGCATCCGAGCGCTGGCTCAACTGCCCCAGCTGATCGCCGACCATGAGTCCCAAAAATGAGTCTTGAATCCGTCCGCGCCTTCTTCGCCGAAAAAGCCCCCGATATCGCCGTGATCGAATCGCCCATGAGTTCGGCGACGGTCGCGCTCGCCGCCGAGGCCTATGGCGTCGAGCCGGCGCGCATCGCAAAGACGCTTTCGCTGCGGATCGGCGAGCGCGTGGTGCTGATCGTCGCCGCCGGCACCTCGCGCATGGACAACAGGAAGGTCAAGGCGCATTTCGGCGGCAAGCCGAAGATGCTCGGCGTCGAGGAAGTCGCCGACATCACCGGGCACGAAGTCGGCGGCGTCTGTCCGTTCGGCCTGAAGGCGCCGTTGCCGGTCTATTGCGACGTCTCGCTGCAGGCGTTCGACGAGGTGGTGCCGGCCGCGGGCTCGACCCACAGCGCGGTGCGCATCGCACCGATGCGGATGGCGGCGTTGACCGGCGCTGAATGGATCGATGTGTGCGAGCATCGCGAGACCCCCTTCAACCTTCCCTGAAGGTGGAGGGTAGGCTCGACCCTACCCCTCCAGGCGAAGGTGAACTGATTTTCGTTTGCTCCCCATTGCCAGCCGTTTCGCCAGGAAATCCGCCAGCACCTCGACACGGGCGGGGCGCGGGCCGCCGGGGGGCGTCACCAGATGCACCGCGCCTTCGGGCTGCTTCCAGTCCTTCAGGATCACCTCGACCTCGCCGGAGGCGATGGCATCGCCGACGATGAAGTCCGGCAGGTCGGCGATGCCGAGCCCGGCAATCAGCGCCGGCAAGACGGCTTCGCCATTGTTGACGCGCAACTGTCCCGCCGGGCGCACGCTGGCCTGTTCGCCCGATGCATTGGTGTAGTGCCAGACGCCGGGCGTCGATAGATAGGCGTAGCCGAAACATCTATGCTCCGCGAGATGCATCGGATGCGTCGGCCGGCCGTGACGCTTGAGATAGGCGGGCGCCGCCACGGTGTAGCGCGGCATCGCGCATAGCCGGCGCGCGATCAGCGAGGAATCCGGCAGCCGAGCGATGCGCAGGCCGGCGTCAAACCCTTCGCCGATCAGATCGACGGTGGCGTCGCTGAGATGCAGGTCGATCGAGACCTCGGGATACTGCTCCAGGAATTCCGGCAGCAGCGGCGCCACGGTTCGCACGCCGAAGGTCATGGGCACCGCGAGCCGCACCAGCCCGCGTGGCGTTGCCGATTGCGCCAGCGCCTCGTTCTCCGCCGCCTCGCCATCCGACAAAAGGCGCGCGGCGCGCTCGGCCAGTTTCTGGCCGGCATCGGTCAGCGCGAGCCGCCGCGAGGTGCGGTTGAACAGCCGCGCGCCAAGCCGCGCCTCCAGCCGGGTGACCGCCTTGGACACCGTCGCCCTGGACAGCGCCAATTCGGTCGCGGCCGCCGCAAACGACCGTAATTCCACGACTTTTGCGAAAATCGCGAAGCCTTCGAAGTCGGGCAGTTTCGCCATGGGCTCGATCTTATTGGATCAATTTCGGAAACAATACGTTTCGATAGTTTCTATTTATATCATACCCGCAAAGGCATATCCACAGCGTCATCGGAAATCAACCAGCGGAGAAATCCAATGACCAAATCACTCACCGGCAAGGTGGCCCTCGTCACCGGCGGCTCGCGCGGCATCGGCGCGGCCAGCGCCCGCGCCCTCGCCGCAGAGGGTGCCAATGTTGCGATCAGCTACGTCGCCTCGCCCGACAAGGCCGAGGCCGTGGTGAAGGAATTGAAAGCCAGCGGTGTCGAAGCAAAAGCCTTCAAGGCCGACCAGGCCTCATCGGCCGAAGTCGAACAACTGGTGAGGGACGTCGCGAAACATTTCGGCCGGCTCGACATTCTCGTCAACAATGCCGGCGTCGCGGCCGGTGGCGCGGTCGACGATCCCAATAGCGACATCGCGGCACTGCTCCGCCAGGATGCAATCAACGTCCACGGCGTGATCAGCGCGATCCGCGCGGCATCGCAATTGATGGGCGAAGGCGGACGCATCATCACCATCGGTTCGGGTATCGCCACCCGCGCCTCGTTCCCGGGCCTCGCCGACTACGCGGCCACCAAGGCTGCGATCGTCGGCTACAGCAAGGGCGCATCGCGCGACCTTGGACCGCGCGGCATCACGGTCAACGTGCTGCAGCCGGGCTCAATCGATACCGACATGAATCCGAAGGATGGCGGTGACTT
>NZ_JAUYQU010000318.1 GCF_030697065.1 Bradyrhizobium sp. | reverse complement strand
TATTCGATGGCGAGCGCCAATCACGAGGAAGCGCTGGAATTCTTCTCCATCAAGGTCGCCGACGGCCCGCTGACCTCGAAGCTGCAGAAGATCAGGGAAGGCGATACCATCCTGGTCGGACGCAAGGCGACCGGCACGCTGATTTCGGACAATCTGATCCCGGGCAAGCGCCTGCTGCTGCTGTCGACCGGCACGGGTCTGGCGCCGTTCGCGAGCCTGATCAAGGATCCAGACGTCTACGACCGCTTCGACAGCATCGTGCTGGTCCATGGCTGCCGCCAGGTCTCCGAACTGGCTTACGGCGAGGAACTGGTGGCGAGGCTGCGCGACGACGAATTGTTCGGGCCGCTGCTGGGCGAGAAGCTGTCCTATTATCCGACCGTGACGCGCGAGCCGTTCCGCAACCGCGGTCGCATCACCGACCTGATCACCTCGGGCCATCTGTTCAGCGACATCCATCAGCCGCCGCTCGACATCGCAACCGACCGCATCATGATGTGCGGCAGCCCCGGCATGCTGGAAGAGCTGAAGGCGATGTTCGAGGCCGGCGGCTTTCTCGAAGGCAGCCACAGCGAGTCCGGCCATTTCGTCATCGAGAAGGCGTTCGTCGAGCGGTAGATGAAGGCTCGGGAGCGGACAAGTCGGTTCCGGCAACGGCGACGGCGTCATTTCTTCATCCGCTTCGCGCAGCACCCGAATAGTTTCATCATGCTGACAACTAATTGCTATCGCCCGCGACCGGCGTCTCTCATTCTACCCTGACGGCCATTCCCCGGATCTTCTGGAATGGAAATTGCTTCGAAGAAGACGAGGGATTTGCGCAATGGCGATGGATGAAATTGTCGACGGCCTCTCAGAGGTATCCTGCGACGTCCTGGTGATTGGCGGCGGCACCGCCGGGCCGATGGCGGCGCTGAAGGCGAAGCTCAAGAATCCGAAGGCCAACGTCGTCCTGCTGGAAAAGGCCAACGTGAAGCGCTCCGGCGCCATTTCGATGGGAATGGACGGGCTCAACAATGCAGTGATTCCCGGCTACGCCACGCCGGAGCAATACACCAAGGAAATTACCATCGCCAATGACGGCATCGTCGACCAGAAGGCCGTCTACAAATATGCGGAGCGGTGCTACGGAATTATCGAGGAACTCGACAGCTTCGGCATCCGCTTCCTGAAGAACGAAAACGGCGACTATGCCGTCAAGAAGGTGCACCATATCGGCACCTATGTGCTGCCGATGCCGAACGGCGAGACCGTCAAGAAGGCCATCTACCGGCAGCTGCGCCGCGCCCGCATCCTGATTTCCAACCGCTACATGGCGACCCGGCTGTTGACCGGCAGTGACGGCCGCATTGCCGGCGCGATCAGCGTCAATACCCGCACCGCGGAGGTCTTGGTGATCAAGGCCAAGGCGGTGATCCTGTGCATGGGGGCGGCCGGCCGGCTCGGGTTGCCGACGTCCGGCTACATGTTCGGCACCTACGAGAACGCGGCGAATTCCGGCGACGGCTATGCGATGGCCTATCACGCCGGCGCGGCGCTGGCGAACCTCGAATGCTTTCAGATCAATCCCCTGATCAAGGATTACAACGGCCCCGCCTGCGCCTATGTCGCGGGCCCGTTCGGCGCGTTCACGGCCAACAACGAGGGCTCGCGCTTCATCGAATGCGACTACTGGTCCGGCCAGATGATGCTCGAATTCTACAACGAGTTGCAGTCGGGCAAGGGACCGGTGTTTCTCAAGCTCGACCATCTGCACGAAGACACCATCAGCGAAATCGAAACCACGCTGCACAAGGTCGAGCGCCCGACGCGCGGCCTGTTCCACGAAGGGCGCAAGACCGACTACCGGCAGGAACCGATCGAGATGCACATCTCGGAAATCGGATTCTGTTCGGGACACAGCGCCTCCGGCGTGTTCGTCGACGAATTCGCGCGGACCACGGTACCCGGCCTCTACGCCGCCGGCGACATGGCCAGCGTCCCGCACAATTACATGCTCGGCGCCTTCACCAACGGATCGGTCGCCGGCGAGGACGCGATGGAATACGCCGACAACACCGATTTCGCCAGTTTCGATGCCGCCGATATCGAAAGGGAGCGGGAGCGGGTGATGGCGCCGACCAGGCGCGAGGATGGCATTCCGCCGAACCAGATCGAATACAAGGCCCGGCGCCTGGTGAACGACTACCTGCAGCCGCCGAAAGTCACCCGCAAGTTCGAACTGGGCCAGCGGCGCCTCGCCGAAGTGCGCGAGGACATGGAAACAAGGATGATCGCCCGCAACGCCCACGAATTGCTGCGTGCGCTGGAGACGCAGTCGATCGTCGATTGCGCCGACATGGCGGCGCATGCGTCGCTGTATCGCACCGAAAGCCGCTGGGGCCTCTATCACCTGCGCACCGACTATCCCGAGAAGGATGACGAGAACTGGTTCTGCCATTCGCTTCTGAGCAAGAAGGACGGCCGCATGGCGAGCGAGAAGCGGGCGGTCGAGCCCTACATCGTTCCGATCGGCGAGGATGAAAAGGATCTTTACGACAAGCAGCGCATCCGCGCCAGCGCCTGACAACAGCAGCAGTTTTTCCGGATTGGAGCCGATCGATGCCCCTCGCAAGTTACCAGACCTCCGTTCCCGTCGTCGTCGACGACGCCAAATGCATCGCGGACAAGGGCTGCACGGTATGCGTCGACGTTTGCCCGCTCGACGTCCTGCGCATCAGCGACATGACCGGCAAGGCCTTCATGGCCTATGACGAATGCTGGTACTGCATGCCGTGCGAAGCCGACTGCCCGACCGGCGCGGTCACGGTCAACATCCCCTATCTGCTCAGGTGAGTTCATGGCTGATCCGTTCGAATCCTACGACGATCTCGACGACATCGATGATCGCCTGCATGCCGCCGATCCAGGCGAGCGCCGGGTCGCGATCATTGCGATCGGGCATAGCGGCGATCCCGCCGCCGTCGCGCATCTCGATCGCATGACCTCGGATCCGGATCCGGGGGTGCGACAGCAGGTGGCGCTGGCGCTCGGCGAATTCGACGGCCCCGAAGCGGCGGCGGCGCTGGTCAAGGTCCTCGTCGATCCGGAACAGGCGGTGGCGAATGCCGCCGCCGACAGCATGGCGGAACTGAAGGATCCGGGCTGCGCCGATGCCATCCTGCCGCTGGTCAGTCACGCCCACGCCTTCGTGCGGATGGCAAGCCTGCGGGCGCTGAAGGAATTGCGGCGCAAGGATACGCTGAAGCCGGCGCTGGATGCGCTGCGCGATACCGATGCGGCGGTGCGCGTACAGGCCATCGGCGTGATCGGTTTTCTCAAGATGGAGGAGTCCATTCCGGCGCTGACCTCGGTGACGACGGATGCCGATGCGCATGTGCGCCGTGCGGCGGTCAGCGCGCTGGCGTTTTCCCAGATGAAGCCCGCGGCCGAGTCGATCACGCGGGCGCTCGCCGATACCGACTGGATGGTGCGCGAGGTCGCGGCCGAGACGCTGGGTACCAACGTCAACGGCATGCATGCCACGGACCCGCTGATCAATGCGTTGACCGACGAGTTCTGGCAGGTCCGGTTGAAGGCGGTCCGAAGCCTCGGTAAGATGAAGGTGGCCCGCGCGGTTCCCGCGATCGGCGCCTGCATCTCGCACGCGCAGGCAAACCTGCGCAAGGAAGCCGCGGCCGCGCTCGGCGAAATCGCCGATCCCGGCGGCCGCAAGTTCCTCGAACCGATTGTCGACGATCCCGATCCCGAGGTCCGCAAGAATGCGCGCTGGGCGATGCAGCAGATCGTCGCGAGGAAGGGCGCGCTGGGATAGGCCTGTCCCAGGGCGCGGGCCGTCACCTTGAGGCGCTTTCCCGCGGCGATCCCTAGCGAAACAGCATCACTGGAACCTTGCAGGACCGTATCATTTCCGTTGTCGTGCTGCCGATGATCAGGTTGCGCAGACGGGTATGGCCGTAGGCTCCCATCACCAGCAGGTCGATCTGCTGTGCCTCCACATAGGCAGCGATGGCTGCCTCGGGCGGCCCCTTGAGCAGTTTGGCTTCGACAGAATATCCGGCGTCGCGCAAACGCTTGCCGGCGTCTTCCAGCGCCTCCTGCGCCTCGGCGGTTTCGGAGGCGACCGTCAGGATATGGCATGGCAGACCGGGGAAGAGCGAGCCGCGCGCGATGTGATCGACCGCCTTCTGGCTGCTGCCCCCGCCGTCGAAGGCGATCAGGAAACGCTTGACGTCCTGAAAGGAGCGGGAGGCCACGAAAACGGGCTTCTGGCTGGCGCGGACGATACGCTCTAGGTTTGAACCGAGATGAAGCCTGGCAAAGTCGGCGGCTTCGCCGCGCTTGCCGACGATGACGAGATCGGCATCCGCTTCGAGTTCATTCACGGTCTCGACCAGATCGCCATGGCGAAGTTTGGTTGAGACGTCTCGGACGCCGGCGGCCAGCACCCTGGTCCTGGCTTCGGTCAGGATGGCCCGCCCGCGCTTTTGCGACAGCTTGGCCTTCTGCTCGTCCAGCGAGGCGAGTTCCGCAAGCAGATTGTCGCGCGCGTCGACGTCGAGGTTGCCGCTGAAATCCGCCGGTGCGCTGGAAACGTCGCGGCGGCCGAGCACGTGCAGCAGTTCGACCGATGCCGAGGTTCGAAGGGCGATCCAGGCGGTATAGTCACAGATGCTTTGCAAATAGACGGACCCGTCCAGCAGTGCGAGTAATTTCGTCATCGTTGCTCCCTAGTGCCCCAACAGGCGTTCCATTGCGCCGGGCTTGTCGTGAATCGCGAGCTTGTCGACGATGGTCTCGCTCGCCTGATTGAGGCCGATGATTTCGACTTCCGCTCCCTCGCGGCGGAATTTCAGGACGACGATGTCAAGCGCACCGACGCTGGAAATATCCCAGATATGAGCACGGCTGACGTCGATCGTCACCTTGTCCAGCGCCTCCTTGAAATCGAAGGCGGCGTTGAAATCCTCCGTTGAGGCGAAGAACAGCTGCCCCTCGACGATGTAGGTTCGCGCAGCCCCGTCTTCCGACAGCACCGAACTCACCCTGAAGATCTGGGCGATCTTCCAGGCGAAGAAAATGCCGGACAGCAGGACGCCCACCAGGACTCCGATCGCCAGGTTGTGGGTAGCGACCACGCCGACCACCGTGGCGAGCATCACGATACTGGAACTGCGCGGGTGCGTCCTCAGATTCCTGATCGATGTCCAGCTGAACGTGCCGATCGACACCATGATCATGATCGCGACCAGCGCCGCCATCGGGATCATCTTCACCCAGTTGCCCAGCACGACGATCAGGAAGAGCAGGGCAACGCCGGCGAAGAACGTGGAGAGCCGGCCCCGGCCGCCGGATTTTATGTTGATCACGGACTGGCCGATCATGGCGCATCCGGCCATGCCGCCGATGAAGCCCGTGGCCAGGTTTGCGACGCCCTGGCCGACGCATTCGCGGTTCTTGTTGCTTGACGTATCGGTCAGTTCATCGACGATCGAGGCGGTCATCAGCGACTCGAGCAGGCCGACCGCGGCGACAGCGACCGAGTAGGGGAGAATGATCAGGAAGGTGGTGAGGTTGAGGGGAATGTCCGGCAGCAGGAAGACCGGCAGGGTCGAGGGCAACTCGCCCATGTCGCCGACCGTGCGAATGTCGAGCTTGAGCGCGAGTGCGACGGCGGTCAGAACGACGATGCAGATCAGCGGCGAGGGCACGATTTTGGTCAGGCGAGGGAAGCCATAAATAATCGCGAGGCCCGCCGCGACCATCGCATAGGTCGGCCACCGCACGCCCAGCAGTTCCGGCAGTTGCGCCATGAAAATCAGGATCGCGAGCGCGTTGACGAATCCCGTCATCACCGAACGGGACACGAAGCGCATCACGTATCCGAGGCGCGCGATACCTGCAAAGATCTGTATGACGCCGGCCAGCACGGTGGCGGCCAGCAGGTATTGCAGCCCGTGCTCCTTCACGAGCGTGACCATCAGGACGGCGGTGGCGGCCGTCGCTGCCGAGATCATGCCGGGCCGGCCGCCGACAAACGCGGTGATCACCGCGATGGAAAACGAGGCATAGAGGCCGACCTTGGGGTCGACGCCCGCGATGATCGAAAATGCAATCGCTTCCGGAATCAGCGCCAGCGCGACCACCAGTCCGGCCAGAATATCGCCTCGGATGTTGCCGAACCATTCGGTTCGAAGCCGGTGGAATGCGGTCTTGTTCAAGGATTGTCTCCAGGGCGGAGTCCATCAGGGTGGACAGAAAGCGATCGGGATGACTGGGAAATGAGGCGGTACGCGAGCAACGCTCACACACAGCACTGCCAGGAAGCGGAGCGATCCACAGTTCAACTGGCGGCGTGCGGAATATGCGTCGATCTACATCGGTACGAATGCCTGCCGGGGTACGAATGCTTGCTGGAACAGCCGTCGGCAAAATGCTGCAGCGGGTCAGCTCCGCATAGAGAGTGAACGGCCCAATTGCAATAGGCGGATTGCCCGCGGGAGTACCAGCAGCCTTGCTGCAAAGGATCGACGCGCCCGACCATCGGATATGTGGGGCGCCTCACCAGCCGCTGAGTTCCTGACTGCGTCGCAGCCCCGACAGCCCGGCGATCCGGACATGTACCCTGGTGCCGCTTTCCGCCGTTTGGCCTGTTAATTGCTAGCATGACCCTGAACGATGAGAGGCTTGTCATGCTGCAGATCGATGCCCGCGGCGACCCTTCTCCTTTGGTCGAGCCCGGCCGCTCCAAGGTCCTCGTGCTGTCCGAGACCGAATCCCTCGAAGGGCGCAAGCCGTTCCTGCTGGACCGGCTGACTCCGCGGGAGCGCGAATACGTCATTGGTCAGTGCACGCCGAAACTGGCAAAGCGCCATTCCACGGTGTTTCGCCAGGGCGAGACCCAGAAGGGGATTTTTCTGATCATGTCCGGCGGCGTGCGGGTATTCTATGCCGCGCCGTCAGGACGGGAGATCACGCGGGCCTACTGGTTTGCCGGAAACTTCATCGGCGGACCGGACGTGTTCGCGCAGACCCGCAATATGTGGTCGGCGGTAGCCATTCGGGACACCAGTCTGCTGCTGCTTCCGAGTGCAACCCTGCACTTGCTTTGTGCGCGCATGCCGAATCTCGCGCTCGGGCTCATCGAGGCCATGGTCTTCAAGGGCCGGTGCTATGCGGCCATGGCGCAAATGCTGGGAACCCGGACCGCCGGCGAGCGCATGACGCGCGTGCTGCTGCTGCTCGCCGAGATGTATGGAGTCGAGACCGAGCAAGGTGTAGCCATCAACGTGCCGATCACCCACGAGGAAATCTCGCACATGGTCGGAGCGACTCGCCAATGGGTCACCATTGGGCTGAAGCGGCTGCAAGCGGACGGGATCATCGAGGCGGGCCGCGGCAAGCTGCTGATCCGGAAGCTCGACCTGCTCGCGGGCCTCGCCACCGCACACTGACACCCTGGTGGCGACATGGCCGAGCGCGGCGCCTTCCTTGCAGTTTCTTCTTTGCAACTTGTTGTCGTTTGCCGGCCGATCTCGATTGAGCATTGCGCCGGCATCGTCGAGCTTGGCAGGCACCATCGCGGCGGCGCCGCAGCCGCCCTGTCCTGAGGAAGGTTATTGTCTTGGCTGTCTCCCTGCGTCCTGGCTTGGCTCTTGCCTCGGATCGTTCGCCGCCCAATGGAAGCGCAGGAGTCTGGGCACCCTCTGGCGTGCCGGCTCACCCGACCGACCAGGGCAGGATCGAAGGGCGCGGGCTTGCGATGCGCTTCGAGACGAAATCGGGTCCGGTCGTCGCGCTCGATGATCTCGACATCGAGATTTGTCCCGGTGAATTCGTCGCCTTGCTCGGCCCGTCCGGATGCGGGAAATCCACGCTGCTCAACGTCGTTGCGGGAATCCTCAAGCCGACCAGCGGAACGATTGCGGTCGATGGCAAGCCGGTGAAAGGCACCAATCCGGACTGCGGCATCGTGTTTCAGAATCACTCGCTGTTTCCCTGGATGTCGGTCCTGGAAAATGTTGCGTTCGGTCCGAAGATGCTGGGTCGTGCCGATCCGATCGGCACGGCGCGCACCTTCCTGTCGCTGGTGGGCCTGGAGAAGCAGGCTTCGGCATGGCCCGCCAGCCTGTCCGGCGGGATGCAGCAGCGCGTCGGCATCGCCCGGGCGCTCGCCACCTATCCTCCGGTGCTGCTGATGGACGAGCCGTTCGGCGCGCTCGATGCGCAGACCCGCTCGATCATGCAGGAAGAGCTTCTGAAGATCTGGTCGCAGTTCAGGACGACGGTGATTTTCGTCACCCATGACATCGAGGAGGCCATCTTCCTGGCCGATCGGGTCGTCGTCATGAAGACCCTTCCCGGCGGCATCAAGCAACAGGTGCCGATCGAACTGCCGCGGCCGCGCGACCCGTCGATGATCAAGTCTGAACTGTTCAATCGATATCGCGGCGAGATATTCGAGCTGATCCGGGAAGAGACCTTGAAGGTGTTTCGCAGCGCCGATTGATTGAGGGAGCGTAAGGATGGCGACGGCAAATTCAGGTGCGAAGGGCGCAGGGCGCTGGGGCTGGGCGCTGGCCGGCATCACGCTGTTCCTGCTGCTCTGGACCCTGGCGTCGATCCGGATCGGCAATGCCGTCCTGCTTCCCAAGCCTCATTCGGTTCTGCTCGGATTCGTCGAACTGCTGCGCGAAGGCAGCCTGGTCGGAGATGTGCTGGCCAGCCTGCGGCGGGTGATCGGGGGATTCCTGATCGCGTCGTCGATCGCAGTTCCGCTGGCGTTGTTGATGTCGTTCTTCAGGCCGTTGAATCTCCTGCTGTCGCCGATCGTCAGCTTCCTCCGGCCGATTCCGCCGATCGCCTGGATTCCGATTGCCATTCTCTGGTTCGGCATCGGCGATCCCCCGAGCTACTTCATCACCGCGCTGGCCGCGTTCTTCCCGATCTTCATCAACAGCTTCGCCGGCGGCAATGCGGTGCGGGCCGAGCACGTCCATGCCGCACGTTCGCTCGGCGCGGGACCGCGCGCGCTGTTCGCCCGCATCTATCTGCCCTCCGCGATGCCGATGATCTCGACCGGGCTGCGGATCGGGCTTGGTCAATCGTGGATGGCCGTCGTCACGGCCGAACTGATCGCCGCCCAATCCGGGCTCGGCTACATGATTCAGGCCAATCGGCTGTCACTGGAAACCAGTCTGGTGCTGGTGGGAATGTGCACCATCGGCCTGCTCGGGGCGCTGATGTCGGTCGCGCTCGAGGCCCTGGAGCGGCACGTGTTGATACCCTGGAAACAGGCCTGAACGTTCAACCTGGAGAGAACCCATGCGAGCCATCAACACCAACCGTGTCCGCAGCCTTGTCGTCGTTGCGCTGTCTATTGCAGCCGTGGCCTGCGCCGTGCCGGGGGTGGCGAATGCCGACCAGCCCGTGATGCGAATTGCGTTTCCGAGCGGCATGAACGGCCAGATCGTGGTGACGATGGACAAGGCGGGAATTGCCGAACAGAGCGGCCTGAAGGCCAAGTTCGATTCGTTCCAGTACGGACCCCCGATGATGGAGGCGCTGGCTGCGGGCTCGATCGATGCGGTGGTGACCAGCCTGATGCCGGTGACGTCGTATGCCGCAAAGATCCCCGGCGACATCAGGATCGTTGCGATGGTCGGTCAGTCGAGCCACTCGCTGATGGTGGACAAGAGCGGCGGAATCGCCACGCTCGACGCGCTTGCCGGAAAAAAGCTCGGGGTCTCCTTCGGCTCGGATTCACATCTCGATACCCTGGTGTGGCTGAAGGAGAAGGGGCTTGCCGACAAGATTTCACTGGTCAATATCGCCCCCGCCGAACTCGCTACCGCGCTGGGCAACAAGTCGGTCGATGCGATCGTCATCCGTCAGCCGCAGGTGTTGAGGCTGCAGCAGCAGTCGGGCGCCCAGATTCTGCATACCTGGCCGTTCCGTTTCGTTTCGATCGTCAAGACGAAATTCATCGCCGAGCATCCGCAGGAAGTGGAGAAGTACATTGCCGCCCTGCGCAAGGCGATCCTGTTCATTGCGCAGAACCAGCAGAAATCGGCGGAGTGGTTCGGCGAGTACCTCCGGACGGACCCTGCCGTTGTCATGGCGGCGTCGAAGGACGATCCGTTCTATGCGGCTACGGACCTCGGTCAGATCGACATTGCCGTGAAGCCCGACAGCCGTGCCCTGATCGGAAAATGGGCCGCGGACGCCTTTGAACACAAGATGATCAGGCAGAAGCTCGATCTGGATTCGCTCTTCCGATAGCCGGCCGCTCCGGCGACCGGGAGAGCCACCCGGTCGCCGATCCAGTTGGCAATTAGTTGTAGCGCTCCGTCCGTTTTTCGTTTCGCAACCGTCAGCTTCATTCCAGATTGTGCGCATCAGTCCGAATGTCGAAGGATCCCGCAAATGAGCGAACGTCAACCGAAGTCCCATGTCGCCAGGCCGAACGAGGCGGAGACTTTCCAGCTTTGGGTGTTCTCCGATGCACATGTCGCCACCGACAAGGCGGTGTCGGCGGCGATACGCAACGGCATGGAGTTCACGCCGCCCGCAGCCTATCCCGAGAGCCTGGCGTCGGCGCTTCGACAGTCCGAGTTCGGCGGCGACCTTGGCGGCCCGCCGTTCCGCTGGGATATCGCGCTCGACCTCGGCGACAATGCCGGCTTGTGGGATCTGCCCGACGACGAGCAGGGACGCGAGGTGGTGCGGCAGTTCGGCGTGCTCGAGCATCATCGCCGCGAGCAGATCTATTCGGTCGCCGGCAATCACGACGCCTCGCCGGGCAATGCGCCGTCCAGCGCCGGCAAGCCGGCGAACTGGTGGTTCCGCAAATGGGTCGATCCGATGGGCGAAAACATGGAGACATCGGGGGTCGACGCTTCGCGACGACCGTATGCCGCGAAAGGCAGTTGGGAACGCTACGCCTTCGGCGTCGGCAACCTCCGCTTTCTGATGATGAGCGATCGCAACGATCTGCCGTTTCCGGTCGGGCGTCGCGAGTTCGGCGGCGGTTCGCCGGCCGGTGCGGTGACCAGCGATACCTGGGCGTGGTGGCAGGAAAATGTGGAGGCTGCCAAAGACGATATCGTCATCAGCTGCCATCATCACATGCTGCGGGAAACCACCGTGGCTTCCGGTGATTTCGAGGGGGTCTCCAGATATCCCGACGGTCGCTATCGCCACGGCCGCTACCATGGGGTCGACGGCGTGCCCGAGGGCGCGTCCTATCTGTACTTCGTCGATGAGGAACCGAAGGCGCAGCGGTTCGAACAATATCTGGAGAAGAATCCGGGTTCGGTCGATCTCTGGCTCGGGGGACATACCCATACCTTCCCCGACGACGTCGTCAGCGGACGCGGCCATGTCGAGCGGAAATGGGGCACCAATTTCGTCAACTGCGCGCAACTGTCGAAGTATCATTCGTTCGTGACGTGTCCGCCGATGAGCCGGCATTTCACCTTCACGGTCGGTTCCCCGCTGGTACGCGTCCGCTGCTATCTGCACGACGATACCCATGCGCCCCAGGGCTGGTACGCTCCGGCGGAACGCGTCCTCGAATTCAGCAAGCCGTTCGTTATGAACGGCGACAGTGTCCCGGCCCCGGCGAAGCAATTCAGCCGCGCGCTCGAGCCGTCGTGAGACCGCGGAAGACCTTGCCGTCAATCACAGGCGTGTGCAGATCGCTCCGGAAACCGGACTGATCGTCGCAGGACCGCCGGGTCCCGGAACAACCGCAATATCGGATCGTTGAACTACGTCGGCGCGCGCCCAGCATTTCGCGCGCCGAAATACGTTGCCGGCTGTCGGCGTCCTGGAGCGTGACAGTTCTCCCGGTAGCGCTGTTGGGTTACGGGTTGGACGAAGCCCGAAACTGCAACTCATCGCATAATGCGAATGCCGCCCGGATCGTCAAAGTGGCGCATCTTGCGGGATCGTCAGTATGCGAGCGTGGGAGGGAAGATGTGACGCGAAAAGGTGTAATCTGGATCGCGATATATCTCCTTGCGGCCATGGCGCCGCTGGCGGTGCTGCTTGCCGGCCAAATGCCACCCAGCAAGGGATTCTGGTGGGACTTCTCCATAGCCCTCGGTTTTGCCGGAATGGGCATGATGGGAATTCAGTTCGCGCTGACGTCGCGATTCAAGATCGCGACTCGGGCGTTTGGGATCGATATCGTCTACCTGTTTCACCGCTATTTGGCGATCATCGCGCTCGCGGTGGTACTGGCCCATTTCGCCATATTCTGGTTCTTCCACCCAGACGCGCTCGGCGATCTCGATCCGCGCACGGCGCGGACCGAATTGACGCTGGGACGCGCGGCGCTGTTGCTGTTTGGGCTCGCGGTCGTGACCTCCGAGTTCCGCAAGCTGTTACGGCTGGAGTATGGCCTGTGGCGATATGCACATGTCGCGTTCGCCACGCTGGGATTTGCCGCCGCGATCGGACACATCGTCGGCGTAGGCTACTACATCGAGGCCCCGGGCAAGCGCGCATTGTGGCTGTCGGTGACGCTGTTCTGGGCTCTGGCAGTCGTCTGGGTGCGCATCCTCAAGCCCTGGAGCCAATTGCGCCATCCCTATCGGGTGATCGAGGTGCGCCCGGAGCGCGACAATACCTGGACGCTGGCGCTCGAGCCCAGCGGACACGATGGACTGTCGCGTTTCATGCCCGGCCAGTTCGCATGGCTGACGCTCCGCTGCTCGCCCTTCCTGCTGCGGGAGCACCCGTTCTCGATCGTCTCTGCGCCAGAGCGCCTGCCGCGGATCGAGTTCGGCATCAAGGAGCTCGGCGATTTCACGGCCACGATCGGTGGCGTCAAGCCGGGCGAGATAGCGTATCTCGACGGGCCGTATGGCGTGTTCTCCGTCGATCGCAACCAGGATGCCCGTGGTTTCGTCGGCATAGTCGGTGGCATCGGGATTACGCCACTCCTCAGTATGCTCCGAAGCCTGGCCGAACGCAGCGACCACCGGCCGGTCTGGCTTTTCTACGGCAGTAATTCCTGGGACACGGTGGTCTATCGCGAGGAGATCGAGAAGTTGAAGAAATGTCTCAACCTCACTGTCGTCTACATTCTGGAGAAGCCACCCGACGGCTGGGACGGCGAAACAGGACACCTCGACGCGCAGATGCTGGAGCGTCATCTGCCGAAGCGGGGGCGCGACGAACTGCGTTACTTCCTGTGCGGTCCGGTGCCGATGACCAACGCGGCAGAGAAGGGGCTTCACGCGCTGGGCGTGCCGGCGTCGCGGATTCAGACCGAAATCTTCGAGTTGGTCTAGGGAGCGAACCATGCGCCGGAAAACCGCTTTGCTGCTCGCCCTGGCGACGGGAGTCGCCGTGGTGGGCATGGCACTGGCCTTCGCCATCCTGCATTAGCCCGGAACGCCGCGGGAACAGTGCGAGAGTGCGTCCATTTGCCTGCGAAACGCAGCTCCTCCGGAAGCATTGTGTCTTCAGATAACCCGAAACATCGCCCGGATGCTCAGGAGACCAACGTGATGAACAAGCAATCAACACAATCTGCCGAAACCCCGACTGTCAAGACGGCCGTGGAAGCGAGAGGGGCAAAGACCATCAGGGGCGGCGCAATACGCCGGGTCATGCTCACTTCCGTCGTACTTGCGGCTGTCGCGATGTTCATTGCGTTCTTGGTCGTTCGCTAGCACGAGCTTGCGTTTTCATCGGGCGGCCGCGCCGCCGCCGTCACAGTCCCGGCAGCGCGGACAGGTAGACGTTCATCATGCCGTCGGCTTCGGCGATCACGCGCAGCGTCTTCGAATCGAAGGCGATTTCGGCGAGCCGCAGGCTGGTGATTTCGGCGGCGACCCGGATGCCGTCCTCGTTCTTCTGGAAGTCGGCGATTACGGCGGCGATCTTCCTCTGTGCATTGCTGGCGAACGGCTTCAGGTCGATGGTGGCCCTGTCGGCCAGTGCCCGCTGCAGATGCGGCATCGCCGCGCGGGCCGCGGCGCCCAGCAGCCCGAACGCGGCTTCGGATTCCACCGCGAGTTCGATATTGACCAGCCGCAGCGTCTGCTGCGCCTGATCGAGCACCGGCCTGCCCCAGATATGGACATTTGCCTCGCCGCCGAAGCCGAAGAAGCTCTTCTTCTCTTTGGCGTTGACCAGCAGCGAGATCAGCAGCCGGTCACCGGAGGCCGCGACGCTGGCGCGCTTGACGGTAACGTCGACGCCGCCGGAACCGTCCTCGGGAAAGGTGCGGCCCGCGAACTGCGCCTCAACGAGCTTGTTGATCTCGGTGAAGGGCATGTCGATCGGCACGCCGATGCTGACGCCTCCCGGCGTCGGCGGGATGATGGTGATGGTCGCGGGGAACGGGCAGTCCGGCCTGGTCTGCACCGGCGTGATGCGGGTCTCGGCCTCGATGCCGAGCGTCAGCGTCACCGCCGAGGCATCGACCCGCGGCTGCGCCGCGATCGCGCGGGTCGGCCGCAGTTCCAGCCACAGCGCCGGCTGCGTCGATGTCGCGCCGGTGCCTTGCAGCGGAATCGACCGGCAGGCCCTGGCCCACTGGATCCGCGCGTTCTGCTCCAGGGCCGGATCGTTGCGGATCCGCGCCTGCGCCACCGCGATCTGTTCGGCCACCGTCTTGTCGATCAGCGGTTTGACCTGCGCCGGCACGTTGACGCGCGCGCCCGCCACCACGAGGCTGGTGTCGCCGAGTTTGACCTGCGCCGCCAGATTGGGCTCGACGCGCCAGGCGGCGGCG
>NZ_JAUYQU010000234.1 GCF_030697065.1 Bradyrhizobium sp. | reverse complement strand
AGATTGGCGTTGCCGCAGCGCTCGCCAAGCCCGTTCAGCGTGCCCTGAATCTGCCGGGCGCCCGCGCGCACCGCGGCCAGCGAATTCGCCACCGCCTGCTCGGTGTCGTTATGGGTATGGATGCCGACGTGATCGCCGGGGATATGCTTCACCACCTCGCCGACGATGGCCTCGATCTCGTTCGGCATGGTGCCGCCGTTGGTGTCGCATAGCACCACCCAGCGCGCGCCGGAATCATATGCCGCCTTGGCGCAGGCCAGCGCGAACTTCTGATTCTCCTTGTAGCCGTCAAAGAAATGCTCGCAGTCGAGCATGACCTCGCGGCCGGCCGATTTCGCCGCCTTCACACTGTCGCGGATCGAGGCGAGATTTTCCTCGTTGGTGGTCTCCAGTGCCACCCGCACCTGATAGGCCGACGCCTTGGCGACGAAGCAGATCGCGTCCGCTTTGGCTTCCAGCAATGCCGCCAGACCTGGATCGTTCGAGGCCGAGCGGCCGGGACGCCGCGTCATGCCGAACGCGGTGAAGCTCGCATGTTCGAGCTTCGGCTGCTCGGCGAAGAATTCGGTGTCGGTCGGATTGGCGCCGGGATAGCCGCCCTCGACATAGTCGATGCCGAGCTCGTCGAGCATGCCGGCGATCAGCCGCTTGTCATGCAGCGTGAAATCGACGCCGTTGGTCTGCGCGCCGTCGCGCAGCGTGGTGTCGAACAGATAAAGGCGTTCGCGGCTCATGTGGAAACTCCGGGCGCGGCGTCGCCGAGCATCTTCTGCATCGTGGTGTTGGCCAGCCACTCGCCGTTGACGGTGACGGTGTTGCGCTGCTTGCCGACGTAACCGCGCTTGGCGAAGAATTCCGCCGCATTGTCGCTGGCGTCGACCGTGAGGCTTTTGGCGCCGCGGCTGCCGGCGATCTTCTCCAGCGCCTCGCACAGCATTTTGGCCACGCCCTGCCCGACCGCGCTCGGATGCACGAACAGCATGTCGATGTGATCGGCGCCCTTCAGCGAGGCAAAGCCGACCGGCGAATTCTGGATGGTGGCGATCAGCGTGAGTTCACCGGCCAGACGCTTGCCGAATTGCTCTTCGTCATCGGCGGCGCTGGCCCAGGCCTGCTGCTGGGCTTCGCTGTAGTCGTCGCCGGTCAACTCCTCGATGGCGGCGACGAAGATCGCCGCCAGCACGGGGACGTCCTGGCCGAGAAACGGCCGCAACGCGGGTTTGGGGAGTGCCTGTCCCATCGCCTCAAAATACTCCGAACAATTTCAGGGCGAGCAAGATCGCTGCGATGATGACCGCCCACTTGATGAAGATGTAATAGCGCCAGTGTTTCGGAAACGGCGTTTCGGGCTTGCTCATCGCGCGATCTCCCAGGTGGTGCCTTCCTTCGAATCCTTGATGACGACGCCCATGGCCGCCAGTTCATCGCGAATCCGGTCGGATTCTGCAAAATCCTTGCGGGCGCGCGCGGCGGTGCGGTTCGAAATCAGGTCGTCGATATGTTTCGCGTCGATACCGCTCGCCTGCTGTTTCCGGCCCTTCCACTGCGCGACACTCTCGGACAGGAACCCGAGCAGCCGCAGCGTGGCGGCGAACCCGCCGCGATCCCGTTCGCTGCCGGATGCCGCGACATTGCGCAAGCCATGCAATGCCGCGATCATCAGCGGCGTGTTCAGGTCATCCGAAAGTGCATCGATCACGGCATCGGATGGCGGCCCGGCCTTGCCGTCGCCGGCGATTTCGTACCAATCATCCAGCGTCCTGGCGCTCTCCTCGAGGGCCTTCGACGTCCAGTCGATCGGCGAGCGGTAATGCGTCTTCAGCATGTTGAGGCGCAGCACCTCGCCCGGCCAATCCGCCAGCAATTCCCGGATCGTCACGAAGTTGCCGAGGCTCTTCGACATCTTGTCGCCTTCGACCTGCAGGAAGCCGTTGTGCATCCAGACATTGGCCATGCGGTCGGCATGAAACGCGCAGGCGCTCTGCGCCAGTTCGTTCTCGTGATGCGGGAACACCAGATCGATGCCGCCGCCATGGATGTCGAACTGCTCGCCGAGATGCTTCCACGCCATCGCCGAGCACTCGATGTGCCAGCCCGGCCGGCCCGGCACCGATATGCCCGACGGCGACGGCCATGACGGTTCGCCCGGCTTGGCCGGCTTCCACAGCACGAAGTCGGTGCTGTCGCGCTTGTAGGGCGCGACGTCGACGCGGGCGCCGGCGATCATCTCGTCCAGCGAGCGGTTGGCGAGCGCGCCATAGCGCGGCAAATTCGAATTCGCGGCATTCATCGCCTGCGGCGAGAACAGCACGTGGTCTTCGGCCACGTAAGCAAATCCGTCCCGCACCAGCCGCTCGATGATCTCGCGCATCTCGGCGATATGCTCGGTGGCGCGCGGCTCCACCGTCGGCCGCAGCGCCCCCAACGCGTCGACATCCTCGTGAAACTGCCTCTCGGTCAGTTCGGTGACCTTGCGGATCGCCTCGTTCAGCGGCAGGCCGTGGAAATCCCGCGCGGCGCGGTCGTTGATCTTGTCGTCGACGTCGGTGATGTTGCGGACATAGGTGACGTGCGTCTCACCGTAGAGATGCCGCAGCAGCCGGAACAGCACGTCGAACACGATGACCGGGCGCGCATTGCCGATATGGGCAAAGTCATAGACCGTCGGTCCGCAGACATACATGCGCACGTTGGAGGGATCGAGCGGCGTGAACGGCCGCTTCTCCCTGGTCAAGGTATCGTAAAGACGCAATTGCATGGATAACCCGTCCGTTGCGGCCGGGCGTCCAGTGATCTCGTGTGAGAAAAGACGGCCTCAGCCAGCGAATCGCTAGCTCATAATCTCGCGGCAAATGCTGCAGATGGCGAGGTGGCCGTTCATGGGAACTACCATGGGCCAGCCCGGGGGATGGCGTCAAGGGCTTGCAAAGGCTCGATTCGGCCGCCAAAACGCCGGCCGGCCGCTATGGTTAATCATTCTTAACCTTTTGGGTTTATCGAATGCGGCGGCCCTCTCATTTCATTGGTGCAGCATGCGATTTCCGACAGCCCTTTTGACTTGTATGACCCTGCTCGCCGCGACGTCCGCATCGGCCGACAGCCGGGTGTTCATCATTTCCAACCAGGCCGACGGCTACGGCGTCGACCAGTGCCTCGCCAAAGGCGAAAAATGCGGCGCCCACGCCGCCCGCTCCTACTGCCAGTCGCGGGATTTCACCCAGGCCGTGTCGTACCGGCGGGTCGATCCCGATGAAATCACGGGCTCCATCCCCAAGGCCGCCGGCGGCAATTGCAACCATGCCGGCTGCAACGAATACGTCGCCATCACCTGCCAGCGCTGACGCGGCCTGCCGAAGCCAGGCTGCGACCGGCTTCGCCACACTGGCGCCCCGGAAACGACGTGACGCTGCCCCGAGAAGCGGGTATGTGGGGCCGCGCGGTCGCTTTTTTTGGCCTGCGCGGACCTCACTGTGCGGACCGCTTTGCGGACGTGGCTCTAATGGCTGGATATGGCTGAAACGTTGAATACCCCTTTCTCCCGCTGGATCCTGGCCTCTGCCGCGTTGCTTGGCGCGGTCATGGTGAACCTTGGCGCCGCCGCGCAGATGTATCCGGGGCCGCCGCCCTCGCAGGGCGGCGTGGCGGTCAACCCGGTGTGTCCACGGCTGGAGGCGCAACTGGCGACCATCGACCGTGGCGGCGGGGATCCGGCCAAGGAAGAGCAGATCCGCCGCTACCAGGACGCCGCTGCCAGGCAGCAGGGCGAACTCGACCGCGTCACCTCGCAGGCCAAGCGGATGGGCTGCGACAGTTCGGGCTTCTTCTCGCTGTTTTCGGGCCAGTCGGCGCAGTGCGGTCCGGTCAACAACCAGATCCAGCAGATGCGCGGCAATCTGGATCAGATCATGACCAGCCTGGAGCGGCTGCGCGGCGGCGGCTTCGGCGGCGGCGAGCGCGAAAACCAGCGCCGCTCGGTGCTGGCAGCGCTGGCCCAGAACAATTGCGGACCGCAATACGCCAATGCCCCGCGTGGCGGCGGGCCCGGCAACTTCCTGGACAACCTGTTCGGCAACAACATCACCGCGCCAGGCGCCGAGTATGGTGGGCAATCCGGCACCTACCGGACGGTCTGTGTCCGCAGCTGCGACGGCGCCTATTTCCCGGTCTCGTTCGCCACCATCCCGGCCCGGTTTCCGGACGACGAACGGAGCTGCAAGGCGCTTTGCCCGGCGGCGGAGGCCACCCTGTTCGCCTACCGCAATCCCGGCGAGGACATCAACCAGGCGGTCTCGATCGACGGCCAGCCCTACTCCGCCCTGCCCAATGCGTTCAAATTCCGCACCGAGTTCAATCCGTCCTGCGGCTGCAAGGCGGTCGGCCAGACCTGGTCCGACGCGCTGAAAACCATCGACGACAAGGCCGCCGCCGAACAGCAGGGCGACATTATCGTCACCGAAGAGAGCGCAAAGAAGATGGCGCGGCCGAAACCGGCTCCCGCCTCTGCCAAGAAGGGCGCCCCGCCCGCAGCGACGACGGCCACCGCGCCTGCAACCACCGAACCACCGGCGGCGCCAGCCGATTCAACCGGCGCGGCCAAGGACAGGCCGATCCGATCGGTCGGCCCGACCTTCATCCCGACCAATCCAACGGCACGCTAAAGGCGTTAGCCACGCGCAGCCCGGTTAGCTAAGCTAGCCCTCGAACGCTTCGGCCGAGCCGCGGGCCGCGCGAGACACCAGGGTTTGGTCCGGCGCCGGCAGCGACTTTCCGGTGTCGCGGAATTTGTTGGTGATGGGATAGCGGCGATCGCGGCCAAAATTCTTCTGCGTGACCTTGACGCCCGGAGCCGCTTGCCGCCGCTTGTATTCGGCGATGTTGAGCAGCCGGTCGATCCGCGTCACCACGGCCGGATCGAACCCGGCGGCGATGATGTCGACGAGCGGCTGCTCGCGCTCGACCAGCCGTTCCAGGATGCCGTCGAGCATGTCGTAGGGCGGCAGCGAATCCTGGTCGGTCTGGTTTTCACGCAGTTCCGCGGTCGGCGGCCGGACGATGATGTTGACGGGGATGACTTCGCCTGAGGGCCCGAGCGCGCCGTCGGGCTTCCACGAATTGCGCAGAGACGAGAGCCGGAATACTTCGGTCTTGTAGATGTCCTTGATCGGATTGAAGCCGCCATTCATGTCGCCGTACAGCGTGGCGTAACCGACCGACATTTCCGACTTGTTGCCCGTGGTGACCACCATGGCGCCGGTCTTGTTGGAGATCGCCATCAAGAGCGTGCCGCGGGTACGCGCCTGCAGATTCTCTTCGGTGATGTCGCGCGGCAGGCCCGCAAACGTCCCGGACAGGATTTTCTCAAAGCCGTTGACGGCATCCGCAATCGGCAGCACCTCGTAGCGGAAACCGAGGGCATCGGCGAGCTTTGCCGCATCGTCGAGCGAGACCTGCGCGGTGAACCGAAACGGCAGCATGACACCGCGGACGCGCTCGGCGCCGAGTGCATCGACCGCGATCGCGGCGCACAGCGCCGAATCGATGCCGCCGGAAACGCCGAGCAGCACGCCGGGAAACCCGTTTTTCTCGACATAGTCGCGCAAGCCGAGCACGCAGGCGGCATAGTCGCCCTTGTCGCCGTCGACGATCGGCGCCACCGGGCCCGAGCAGCGCCAGCCGGCATCGGTCTTGCGCCAGAGCAGGGTCGTAATGTTTTCCGTAAACGCCGGCAGTTGCGCCGCCACCGAGAGGTCGGCATTCAGCGCGAACGATGCGCCGTCGAACACCAGTTCGTCCTGGCCGCCGACCTGGTTGAGATAGACCAGCGGCAGCCCGCTTTCGGTGACGCGGGCGACCGCAATCGACAGCCGCAAATCGCTCTTGTCGCGGGCATAGGGCGAGCCGTTCGGCACCACCAGCATTTCCGCGCCGGTCTCGGCGAGACATTCGACGACGTTCTCGTAGTCCTCGGATTCTTCCAGCCAGATATCCTCGCAGATGGGGACGCCGACACGGATGCCGCGGATCGTCATCGGGCCTGCCGCCGGTCCGCGCGCGAACAGGCGCTTCTCGTCGAACACGCCGTAATTCGGCAGATTGGCCTTGAACCTGAGAGCCGCGATGCGGCCGCCATCCAGCAGGGCGCAGGCATTATAGAGCTTGCCGTCCTCGACCCAGGGCGTGCCGATCAGCACCGCCGGACCGCCGTCGGCGGTCTCGCGCGCCAGCTCCTCGACCGCGGCGCGGCAGGCCGCCTGGAACGCCGGCTTCAGCACCAGATCTTCCGGCGGATAGCCGGTGATGAACAATTCCGGCAGCACCAGCAGTTCGCCGCCATCGGCGCTTGCCTGCGCCCGCGCTGCGCGCGCTTTCGCGGCGTTGCCGGCGACATCGCCCACGGTCGGATTCAACTGCGCCAGCGTGATCTTGAACTGATGTTCGGTCATTCCGCGATGGTGCCCTGCACAAGCGCAAACTGCAATCGCATGCTTCAGATCACGCCTATGCGCTCAGCGATGGCGAACAGCCAGAACAGCCCGGCCACGACCAGGGTGACGCCGACGGCCGCGGAGCCCATGTCCTTGACCCGGCCAATCTGCGGATCATGCTCGGTCGTCAGCCGGTCCGCGAGTTTTTCGATCGCGGTGTTGAGCAGTTCCACCACCAGCACCAACACCACCACGGCAACCAGCTCGACGCTGCGCATGGTGGTGACGCCGATCAGCCACGCCAGCGGCAACGCCAGCGCCAGCGCCACCAGTTCCTCGCGAATCGCCGCCTCCGAGCGGATGGCAAAGGCGAGGCCGTTGCGCGTATTGATGGTGGCCCGCCAGAACCGCAGCAATTCTACAGCCCCGCTGCGGCCGGCATCGGCTGCGCCTTGCCGGCACGCTCCTGCTTGAGCAATTCGGCGATAAGGAATGCCATGTCGATCGACTGCTCGGCATTGAGCCTTGGATCGCACACCGTGTGATAGCGGTCGCTGAGATTCTCATGGCTGATGGCGCGCGCGCCGCCGACGCATTCGGTGACGTCCTGCCCGGTCATTTCCAGATGCACGCCGCCGGCATGGGTGCCCTCCGCCGCATGGATGGTGAAGAACGATTTCACTTCCGACAGGATGCGGTCGAACGGCCGGGTCTTGTAGCCGGAGTTGGAGGCAATGGTATTGCCGTGCATCGGATCGCACGACCATACCACGACGCGGCCCTCGCGCTGAACCGCGCGGATCAGCTGCGGCAGGTGATCTGCGATCTTGTCGGAGCCGAAGCGGTTGATCAGCGTCAGGCGTCCGGGCTCGTTGTCCGGGTTGAGGATGTCGATCAGCTTCAGCAGTTCGTCCGGCTTCAGCGACGGACCGCATTTCAGACCAATCGGATTCTTGATGCCGCGGAAATATTCGACATGGCCGTGATCGAGCTGCCGGGTGCGATCGCCGATCCAGATCATGTGGCCCGAAGTGGCATACCAGTCGCCGGTCATGGAATCGACGCGCGTAAATGCCTGCTCGTAGCCGAGCAGCAGCGCTTCGTGGCTGGTGTAGAAATCGGTGGCGCGCAGCTCCGGATGGCTTTCCAGATCGAGCCCGCAGGCGCGCATGAAATTCAAGGCATCGGAGATGCGGTCGGCCAGTTCCTTGTAACGCCGCGACTGCGGCGAATCCTTCAGGAAGCCGAGCATCCACTGATGCACGCTGCCGAGATTGGCGAAGCCGCCGGTGGCGAAGGCGCGCAGCAGGTTCAGCGTCGCCGCCGACTGCCGGTACGCCATCAGCTGGCGCTGTGGATCCGGAATGCGCGCTTCCGGGGTGAACGCGATGTCATTGACGATGTCGCCGCGATAGCTCGGCAGCTCGAGGTCGCCGATCTTCTCCATGGGCGAGGAGCGCGGCTTGGCGAATTGTCCGGCGATGCGGCCGACCTTCACGACCGGCACCGCGCCGGCATACGTCAGGACCACCGCCATCTGCAGCAGCACCCGGAAGAAATCGCGGATGTTGTTGGCGCCATGCTCGGCAAAGCTCTCGGCGCAGTCGCCGCCCTGCAGCAGGAAGGCCTCGCCCTTGGCGACGCGCGCCAGTTGCTTTTTAAGGTTGCGGGCCTCGCCGGCAAACACCAGCGGCGGAAACGTCGCGAGCTGCGCCTCGACATCGGCCAATGCCCGGGCATCGGGGTAGTCGGGGATCTGCAAGCTTGGCCGCGCGCGCCAGCTATCGGGTGTCCACCGTTCGGACATGGCGTTAACTCCTGAACAATAACCGCTACTTATGGCAGGCAGCGAAGGGCCGGGTTATACACAGGCTGATCACAGACCGCCAGAGCGCGATGACATCAGCCTGGAGACATCTCGCTCTATCCTTTTGTTTACGCATGATCTTTTCGGAAGGCCGGGACCACTTTTCCGGATGATGCGGCTGAAATTCAACCGGGCGATACAACCCCTTGCGACAAAAGCTGAATTCGCATTTGGTGTGATGAACCCATGGAAGCGGATGAGGAAAGAGGGTTGGCTGAGGCTGCGCTGGACGACGTTTTCATCGACGACATCACCTTCCCTGCTGCCGACGGGTATCAGCTGGGAGCCACGCTGTTCTTGCCGCGGGGAACGAAGCGCCATGCCGTCCTGATCAATTCGGCCACAGCGACCCCGCGCCGGATCTACAAGGGGTTCGCCGGCTATCTGGCGCGCCGCGGCTGCGCGGTGCTGACCTATGATTATCGCGGCACCGGCGACAGCCGCCAGAAGGCGATGGTCGGCTACAACCAGCTGAAATCGCTTGATGGATTCAAGGCCTCGATGTCGGACTGGGCGGCGCTGGACGCCGCCGCCGCGGTGGCCTGGATGCGCGAGCGCTACAAACCCCTGCCGCTGAACTATGTCGGCCATTCCTTCGGCGGCCAGGCGCTGGGGCTGCTGGCCAACAACAACGAGATATCCCGCGCCCTCTTCGTCGCGGCAGAGGCCGGCTACTGGAAGCTGATGGCCTCGCCCGAGCGCTATCGCGTCTACGCCATGCTGAATTTCGTCGGCCTGCCGCTGACGAAAATGCTCGGCTATGCGCCGGGCTGGAGCGGCCTCGGCCAAGACCTGCCGAAGGGCGTGTTCGAACAATGGGTCGGCTGGGTCATGAGCGAGCGCTATCTGTTCACCGACCCCAAACTCCCCGGTTTGTCGAATTTCGCCAACTACAAGGGCGCGCTGCGCGCGCTGTGCCTTTCCGACGATCCCTGGGCGACCCGGCCGGCGGTCGGTTTGCTGTGCTCGGGGTTTTCTTCGATCGAGCCGGAGATCCTGACCATTACGCCCGCCGATGTCGGCGCGGCCAAAATCGGACATTTCGGTTTCTTCCGCCCCGAGCACCGCGACACGCTGTGGCGGGGCGCGGCGGAATGGATCGAGGCGGCGGAGTGGCGTCCGCCGTTATGGCCGACATTGCCGTGAACCAGCAAGAAGCCTCAATTCACAAGCGTTCCAACGGCGCGACCGGAGTCGGTGGATTCTCTCCCATGATGGTGATCGACTTCAGAACGTCTGCATCGATCAAGCGCGCGAAGTCAGCGTGGCCTTGCGGTCACAGGTGCCATGAAGCGAAGGCCTTGATGACTTGATTGAAGAAACGCGGCGGCAAGTAGCCGTAATCGTAGCGATCGGTGCGGCCGATTTTCGCAAGATCATATCCCGGCCATTCGAATTCGTTACCTTCTGCGACGACGATCCACGAACGTTCGTCGTCAAGTCCGAGATGACGTTTGACCGATGCGGGAATTTCCACGGCAGCCGCGGAATCGGCAGGAGGCGAATGCGTGATCGGCAGGACCACAACGACCGTCGTGTCGTTCGCTGGGCGCTCGACCGCAAGTACGATCACACTCGGGCGATCCTTTCGCCCTTCGTCCCGACCATCTTCGTGCTCGTGATGCCAAAGATAGGCGTAGGATATGACAAGACCCGGTTCCGGTGGGGGGATCGGCATACGCCCCGTTATTTCCGCTTAAGTACCGCATCGAGATGCGCATGCCGCTTGTCCATGCGTGAGGCGCCGATGGTCTGAACCCTCTCGTCAGACAGCTCGGCCGTCGCAAAGCTGCGGCGACGCTGCTGGAAACGGCGGAACTCCTCGTACTCGTTCGGCGCAACGAAATAGCCCGTGATCGATCCGTGGCTCGATACCGCCACGGCCTCGCGTTGGGCAAGCATTCGGTAGCGGCCAAAGTTGCGGGTAAACTCCGAAGCCGGGATAGTGTCTGCCACGTTCACATTTCTCTTCATGGTCTCTCAATATACGCGATTTACGCTAAAAGCGCAACTTGCGTATTATACATGAATTACGTGCCCGGCCTTCAAAACGAATTCGCCAGCTCGATTTCCGCCTTCAGCGCGCAAATTCGCCGCTCGGCCTCCCTCGCGGTCAGGTTCTTCTCGAACAGTTTTGGCTGGTAGGCCTCGGCGCTGAGCGTGCGCAGGGTCGCCAACTGGCGGGGCGTCATCGGGGCGTCGATCTGGTCGGGTAGTCGGGTCATCGGGAACCTCCAAAGAAAAAGAATCTTGGGCCGGCTGCAAATCTTAACTTGAAGTTTGTTCTTATTTTGTTCTCTATGGAGGTCAACCCACGAGGCATCCGATGGACAACAAGCTTAACGAAATTCGTAGGAAAATCAGGTTCTTGCGCTCCGAAATGCTGAGTGCCGAGGCCACCATCCGGCAACAGGTCAACCGGGACGAGGACTGTTCCGAGGCCTCGATGCAGCTGATGGCGATGCGCGTGGTCATGCTCGGCCTGATCGCCGAGCGGAACCGGCTCGGCGGCGAGGAGCGATTGCTGGACGTGGACGAGCGGCTGAAGCTGGATTACCGCGCCGTCAGCCGAAAACCCCTGAAAGGCGCGCTCGGCCGCCGTGCCCGATGATCGCGAGGACAGCGCGGATCCCTTGCAATGGAAGACCCAGACCCTGCGCGGGCAGCTGGTCGAGCTGGGCTCGGCGATCCGCCAGCTCAATCAATCCGGCCTCGACAGCGCGACCGCGCAGCTACTGCTGTCGCGCAAGCGGGCCGAACTGGAAGACCTGATCAAGCGAGGCCGCGCCGATGCGAGAGCCGCTCAAATGGTACGACCCCAACGCGGATAACCCGCCCTGGATCAAGGCCCTCGCCGAGGTCCGGCACCGGGCGGCCAGGGAGGGCTGGTGCTACCACCATGTCCAGGCGATCATCGTCTCGATCGACCAGTATGCCGAAGCTGCACTCGGCAACCGGGATTATTTTCTGAACAGGCCGTATGGCGTTGGCGGCGGGAGCAAGGGTGAGGTGCCTTAGGCGCGGGCGGAGGCTATTTGCATCGCGTCGCAAAAGAACCAGCGACTGGCCACCAAGCCCTACTCCGCTGCTTCCCGCACATGCCTCGCGGTCACCGTCCGCATCGTCACCAGTTCTTCCGCCGCGGTCGGATGCACCGCCATCGTGCCGTCGAAGTCGGCCTTGGTGACCTTCATCTTCACGGCGATGCCGATCAGCTGGATCATTTCGGCGGCGCCGTCGCCGACGATGTGGCAGCCGAGGACGCGGTCCGTCGTGCCGTCGACCACGAGTTTCATCAGCACGCGGGTGTCGCGGCCGGACATGGTCGCCTTGATCGGCCTGAAGTTGGTCTTGTAGATATCGACGATGCTGAATTGCGCGCGGGCCTCGGTTTCCGTGAGGCCGACGGTCCCGACCTCGGGCTGGGAAAACACCGCGGTCGGAATATGGCTGTGGTCGACTTCGACGGTACGCTGGCCGAACACGGTGTCGGCGAAGGCGTGGCCTTCGCGGATCGCGACCGGGGTCAGGTTGGTGCGATGGGTGACGTCGCCGATGGCGTAGATCGACGGCACCGAGGTCCTGGAAAAACTGTCGACGGCGATGCCGCCGTTTTTGGGATTGATGGCGACGCCTGTCGTCTCCAACCCGAGATTGGCGACGGCGGGATGCCGTCCGATCGCAAACATCACCTGATCGGAGGCGATGCTTGATCCGTTCGACAGATGGGTGGTGAATTCATCACCATGCCTGCCGATCCTGCCGACGGTGCAGCCGGTGAGAATGGTGATGCCATTCTTCTCCATCTCGGTGCGGACGTGGGCGCGGACATCCTCATCGAAACCGCGCAAGATGTTGTCGCCGCGATAGATCAGCGTCACGTCGGAACCAAAACCGGCGAAGATGCAAGCGAATTCCAGCGCGATGTAGCCGCCGCCCTGGATCACGATGCGCCTTGGCAATTGCGGCAGATCGAACACCTCGTTGGAGGAGATGACGTGCTCGATGCCGGGGATCTCGACGCCGTGATTGGGCGCGCCGCCGGTGGCAATCAGCACATATTTCGCCGTAACGGTCTCGCCGGTCGCCAGCCGCAGCGTATGGGGACCCTCGAATACCGCGCGGGTCTTGACCACGCGGGCGCCGGACTTTTCGACGTTGGTGGTATAGGCCGCTTCCAGCCGGGCGATCTCGCGGTCCTTGTTGGCGATCAAGGTCGGCCAGTCGAAGCTCGCCTGAGGAATGGTCCAGCCGAAACCGGCGGCGTCCGCGATCTCGTGCTGGATGTGCGAGGCGTAGACCAGCAGTTTTTTCGGCACGCAGCCGCGGATCACGCAGGTGCCGCCCATGCGGTATTCTTCGGCGATCATCACCTTGGCGCCATGGCCGGCGGCGATCCGGGCGGCGCGCACCCCGCCCGACCCTCCTCCGATCACGAACAGATCGACGTCGAACTCAGCCATGGCATCCTCAATTCACGCTAATGGCGAGTGCCGACGAAAACTCGACACCCTTGCCATTCGCACTTCGCTACTCAGATCTGTTTGCCGCGCTTGCGCATCTCGGTACGGAATTCGCCGTTGACCACTTCGGAGAAATTCTGCGCCCAGCCGTTCATGTAGGACATGCTGAACTGGATCGCGCGGGGTTCGGCCGCCAGCAGCTTCTGGCCGAGCGGCGACTTGTAGAAGGTGACGAGGTCCTTCAATTCCTGCTCGGAAAACTCGTTGGTGTAGATGCTCGCCATGCCGTCGCCGATTTCCTTCTCGCGGCCGGCGAGTTTCTGGGCGACGATCACGGCGACCTCGTTGAGGTCCTTCTGATAGTTCAGGTTGTTCTGCAGCAGCACGTTCTTGGTCTGCTCGACGAGATTGGGAACGGCGCTGGCATACATCGCGCTGGCGTTCTTCATCGCCAGGATTTCCTTGGCGGCGGCCATTGCTGCCGCCGAGCCCTGCTTCAGCGGCACGGCCGTCGCAGCCGGCGCCGGCTGCTTCTGCTGTGCCACGGCTGGAACGCCTGATACCGCCAGCCCGAGTGCGAGGCCGAAGGAAAGGCCTGCGGCCGGCAAAATCTTCGAAACAAGTTTCATTCCAACTCTCCTGAGATTGCGGCGTCAGCGCCGTTCAATTACGCGAATTCCCTGGGCGCCCGCCAGAACGGCAAGGTCGGCAAGACCGATGAACAGCCCGTGCTCGACGACACCGGGAATGGCGGTCAACAACCCCGCCAGACGCGGCGCATCGGCGATTTGCCCCAGATGGGCATCGACAATGCAGTGGCCGCCATCGGTGACAAAAACGTGGCCGTCCTTGCCCTTTCGCAGCACCATGTGCCCGGAATTGCCGGTTTGCGCAAATGCCGCGGCCATGGCGCGCTGCGTCGCGGCCAGGCCGAACGGAATGACCTCGACGGGGAGCGGGAAACGGCCGAGAACGTCGACCCATTTGCTGTCGTCGGCGATCACGATCATGCGATCAGAGGCGGTGGCCACGATCTTTTCGCGCAGCAGCGCGCCGCCGCCGCCCTTGATCAGGTTAAGCGCGGCATCGATCTCGTCGGCGCCGTCGACGGTGAGGTCGAGCCGGTCGACATCGTCGAGCGTGGTCAGGGGAACGCCGCATTGCTCGGCCTGGATGCGGGTCGCCTCCGAGGTCGGCACCCCCACCACGTTCAATCCGGCGCGGACCTTTTCGCCGAGCAGGTCGACAAAATGGCGGGCGGTCGAACCGGTGCCGAGGCCGAGCTTCATGCCGTCCCGCACATGCTCGAGTGCGCGCGCCGCCGCCTGCCGTTTCAATTCGTCCATATTCACGCGAAATGCCCTCGGGAGCCGCCGTCGGGGGGATCGGCTGGCGTTTCGCGGGCATCTTTAGCTTCGTTTGCCGGCTTGGAACAGGCCGATAAGGGGACTGCGACCGCCTTTGTCCGGCACCCCGGGCGCTGCGACGGAATGCCGGTCCCCCCGGGGCTTGCGCGACGACCCGGGGACCGATAGCGATTTTCGCATGATCCCTCCCCGCATCGTTGTATTTGATCTCGACGGCACGCTGGTGGATACAGCGCCCGACCTGATCAGCGCCCTCAACTACGTGCTCGACCGCGAGGGCCTGCCACCGGTACCGCTGCAGGTCGCGCGCAACATGATCGGGCAAGGCGCCCGCAGACTGATCGAGCGCGGCCTCGAGCTCGAGGGCCGCGCCGCCAGCGTCGCCGACATCACCCGGCTCACTTCCGATTTCATCGATTACTATGCGGCCAATATCGCCGTCGCCTCGCGGCCCTTCGAGGGCCTCGAGGGCTCGCTCGACGAATTGGCCGCGCGCGGATTCCGTTTCGCGGTCTGCACCAACAAGCTGGAATGGCTGTCGAAGCTGCTGCTCGACCAGCTCGGCTTGAGCTCGCGCTTTGCCGCGATCTGCGGCGCCGACACGTTCGGCGTTTCAAAGCCGGATCCCGTCATCCTGCGCGAGACGGTCGCGCGCGCCGGCGGGCTCATCGCCGGAGCGATCATGGTGGGGGATGCCGGCCCGGATATCGGTGTCGCCCGCCGCGCCGGGATTCCCGTGATCGGCGTTGAATTCGGCTATACCGAGGTGCCGATCGCGGATCTCAAACCGGACCTGTTGATCGGCCATATGCGCGATTTGCCGGATGCGGTTGCACGCTTGGCAGCATCCGGAAATACCCCATAAGATATTGATTGTATAACGAAATAGCAGAATTAACCATTTCTTAACGTTTCTGCCGGGCGTGGTTGCACCGCCTTCCGGGCGCTCATATGGTCGGCGCCGGGGATTGTGGCGGTTTGCCGCAACAAGAGTGACCGGTATGCGTCAAGTCGTCGTCATTGCGGTTGCCGGGGCCAGCCTGGCCGGATGTTCGTCCTTTTCCCTGGACGCCTTCAAGCCGACGCCGCCCGTCGTCCAGGTCCAGCTCGATTCGATCCCGTCGGGCGCTGACGCCAAGACCTCCGTAGGACCGGGCTGCAAGACGCCGTGCTCCGTCGGGATTCCCGCGGTCGATGGCGGTTTCACCGTCACCTACACGCTGAACAAGTTCCTGCCGGCCACCGTCTCCGTGCAGGTCATCAATATCCCCGGCGATTTCTCGACGCCGGCCTCGACCACGATCGATCCGAATCCGGTGGTCGCGGAACTGCAGCCCGCCGGACCGCCGCCAAAGCCGGCTCGCAAGCGGCCGCCGAAGCCGAAACAGCCGCCGCCGGCAGCCGCCGCGCCCGCGGCATCGCCGTTCCCGCCGCCACCGCCGCCACAGGCCCGCTGACCGCGTGCGCTGCACCTGAACAGCTTGCGGATTGTACTGCTGTCGCAACGTCCCTAGATTGCGCTGGTGGCGCCCTTTCCGCGGCTGCTACCGAAAGGCGCATCTGAATGACCGGACCCAGTTCCCCCGCGTCGCTGTCACGTCCGATGACCGACTCGTTCGGCCGGAATATCAGCTATTTGCGGGTTTCGGTCACCGATCGCTGCGACCTGCGCTGCTTCTATTGCATGTCGGAAGACATGACATTCCTGCCCAAGGCCGACCTGCTCTCGCTGGAAGAGCTCGACCGGCTGTGCACGGCCTTCATCGCCAAGGGCGTGAAGAAATTGCGGCTGACCGGCGGCGAGCCGCTGGTCCGGCGCAACGTGATGTCGCTGGTGCGCTCGCTGTCGCGCCACCTCGACTCCGGCGCGCTCAATGAGCTGACCCTGACCACCAACGGATCGCAGCTGGCGCGCTTTGCCGGTGAGCTGCGCGACTGCGGGATACGCCGCATCAATGTCTCACTCGACACGCTGAACCCCGCGAAATTCAAGGCGATCACCCGCTGGGGCGATCTCGACAAGGTGCTGGCAGGCATCGAGGCCGCGCGGTCGGCCGGCCTCGCCGTCAAGATCAACGCGGTGGCGCTGAAGAACCTGAACGAGGTGGAAATCCCCGACCTGATGCGATGGGCGCACGGCAAGGGCATGGCGCTGACGCTGATCGAGGTGATGCCGATGGGCGACATCGGCGAGGGCCGCATCGACCAGTATGTGCCCCTGTCGCTGTTGCGCGCCCGCCTGGCCCAGCAATTCACCCTGACCGACCTTGCCGACGACACCGGCGGCCCTGCCCGTTATGTAAGCGTCGCCGAAACCGGCGGCAAACTCGGCTTCATCACGCCGATGACCCACAACTTCTGCGAAGCATGCAACCGCGTGCGCATCACCTGTACCGGCACGCTTCATACCTGCCTCGGCCATGAGGATGCCTCCGATTTGCGCAAACCGTTACGGGCCTCCGCCGACAACGACCTGCTTTCCGCCGCGATCGACCGCGCCATCGGCCTGAAACCGAAGGGGCACGACTTCATCATCGATCGCCGGCACAACCGGCCGAGCGTCAGCCGGCATATGAGCGTCACCGGCGGCTGAGACCGCCGCCAACCCCCGTACCGACTTTTTTTGTTTGACGCTGCGCCGCCGCGCTGGAATGGTGCGGCCGCTTCATGCTGCCGGCCGGACAGGCCGCTGCGCTCTCTTCGCGCAGTCAAGACGGCATGGCGCAATTTGGGGGTGATCTTTGCCATCGCAGCAAACAACAAGCCGTGGCGCCATCCGGGCGAAACGCGGCGGCGAGACGACATGCGCTGAAGCACCGAACCTGCTCCACTGGCGCGTGACCGGGCGAACATGATGCGTCCGCTACTGGCGCTGAGCCGCGGGATCGACCTGCTCAACGAAAAGATCGGCAACGTCTGCAACGTTCTGGTGCTGGCGGCCTGCATGGTGAGCGCCGGCAACGCCATGATCCGCTACGCCTTCGGCTACAGCTCCAACGGCTGGCTCGAGCTGCAGTGGTACATGTTCGCCATCCTGGTGATGTTCGGCGCATCCTACACCTTCAAGCGCAATGAACACGTGCGGGTCGAAATCCTCTACCTGATGCTCTCCGAGCGCGGCCAGCTCTGGCTCGATCTGATCGGTACATTGGTGTTTCTGATCCCGGCCTGCCTGCTGCTGTCCTGGCTGTCCTGGCCGTTCTTCATGCAGGCTTACGCCGTCGGCGAGGCGTCGAGCAATGCCGGCGGCCTGTTGCGCTGGCCGATCAAGATCGTCGTTCCCGTGGGCTTCGTGATGCTCGCGCTGCAGGGCGTATCCGAGGTCATCAAGCGCATCGCGGCGCTGCAGAACCTCGTGACCATCGACGCCAAGTACGAAAGACCGATGCAATGATCACGCTGGAAATGATGCCGCCGCTGATGTTCGGCGGCCTGATTCTGGCGATGCTGATCGGCTTCCCGGTGGCGTTCACGCTGGCCGCGGTCGGATTCCTGTTCGGGTTTCTGTCGATCTATCTCGGCTTCTTCGATTTCGCTTTCCTGCAGGCTATTCCGGGCCGGATCTTCGGCGGCGTGCTGTCCAACGAGCTCCTGCTCGCGATCCCGTTCTTCACCTTCATGGGCGCGATCCTGGAGCGATGCGGCCTCGCGGAGGACATGCTGGATTCGATGGGCCAGCTGTTCGGCCCGATCCGTGGCGGCCTCGGCTATTCCGTCATCATCGTCGGGTTCATCCTGGGCGCCATTACCGGAACGGTGGCGGCGCAGGTGATCGCGATGGCGATGATTTCGATGCCGGTGATGATCCGCTATAAATACAACATCCGCTACATCACCGGCGTGCTGGCGGCGTCGGGCACCATCACCCAACTGGTACCCCCGTCGCTGGTGCTGATCGTGCTCGCCGACCAGCTCGGCAAGTCGGTCGGCGACATGTATCTCGGTGCATGGGGCCCCTCGGTCCTGCAGATCATGCTGTTCGCCGGCTACACCTTCATGCTCGGCCTGATCAAGCCCGACCATGTGCCGCCGGTACCGCGCGACCAGCTCACGCTGCGGGGCTGGCCCTTGTGGCGCAAATGCCTGATGGGCATCATCCCGTCAGCCGTGCTGATCTTCGTCGTGCTCGGCACCATGATGCTGGGCCTTGCCACTCCCACCGAGGCCGGCGCCATGGGCGCGGTCGGCGCGATCGTGCTTGCGGCGATTCACAGCAAGGAGTTCAGCAGCACCGGTCAGAAAATCCTGATTGCCGGCGTCATCGCATCGGGCATCGGCGCGATCATCGGAATCTTCCTGACGCAGGGTCTGTTGTTCAAGCTCACCTTCGTGTTGGCCTATTTCGCCGTGGTGTGGGTCTGCCTCGAGGCGGTGCGCATCCCGGAACTGCGCAGCCTGATCAAGCAGGGCTACGAAAGCACCATGCGCCTCACGAGCATGGTGGTGTTCATCCTGATCGGCTCGACCTGTTTCTCGATCGTGTTCCTCGGGGTTTCGGGCGGGGTATGGCTTGAGCACATGCTGACATCGCTGCCCGGCGGCGTCTGGGGCTTCCTGGCCTTCATCAACGTCTTCATTTTCTTCCTGGCGTTCTTCCTGGATTTCTTCGAGATCGCCTTCATCATCCTGCCGATGGTGGCGCCGATCGCGCAGAAGATCCTGACGCCGGTGGTCGGCGCCGACGCAGCGCTGATCTGGTTCGGCGTCATGCTCTGCGTCAACATGCAGACCTCGTTCCTGCATCCGCCGTTCGGCTTCGCGCTGTTCTACCTGCGCGGCGTGGCGCCCAGATCGGTCAAGAGTTCGGATATCTATTGGGGCGCCGTACCCTGGATCGGATTGCAGATCATTATGGTTGTGCTGGTGATCGCGTTCCCGTGGACCGTGACGGCGCTGCTCGACAAGCCGCTCAGCGCCGAGGATATCAGCAAGTTCAGGATCGAGATTCCACAAATGGAGGAATTGCCGCCGATCGATTTCAAAGCCTTTGAGAAGCCCCGCTAGGGTCTCCCCGGCGGCAAACGAAGCTCGCCGCCGGCTGTGCCCGCAAACCGGGCACCGCGTTACCGCAGTCGAGTTTCCCCTTCACTATCAACAAACTTGACGGCGGCTTCGCGCGCTGGAATGGTACGATCGCTTCATGCTAGCAGGGCAGGATAAGCCGCGGCGCCTGACGGGCGCCGGAAAGACGGCAGA
>NZ_JAUYQU010000230.1 GCF_030697065.1 Bradyrhizobium sp. | reverse complement strand
GCGGCCCGGCGGCGTGAAGGTGCATGCCGGCGCGCCTGTGATCGAATGCGAAATGGTCGAGGAGGATTTCAAGGAATTGGCGGCGGCGGGAGTCAAACTGCTCGGCGAAGTCGGCCTCGGCGGCGTCAAGGACGGCCCGACCGCGAAAAAGATGGTGGGTTGGGCGCGCAAATACGGCATCCAGAGCACCATACACACCGGCGGCCCGTCGATCCCCGGCTCCGGCCTGATCGGTGCGGACGTGGTGCTGGAGGCCGACACCGACGTGATCGGCCATATCAATGGCGGCCACACCGCTTTGCCCGACGACGAGATCCGCTGCATCTGCGAGGGCTGCAAGCGCGGCCTCGAACTGGTGCATAACGGCAACGAGCGCTCGGCGCTCTACACGCTGCGGATCGCGCGCGACATGGGCGATCTCAACCGCGTCATCCTCGGCACCGATTCACCGGCCGGCTCCGGCGTGCAGCCGCTCGGCATTTTGCGCATGGTGTCGATGCTGTCGTCGCTCGGCGACGTGCCGGCCGAACTGGCATTCTGCTTCGCCACCGGCAACACCGCGCGGATGCGCGAACTGGATTGCGGCCTGATCGAGGTCGGCCGCTCCGCCGATTTCGTCATCATGGACAAGGCGCAGCATTCCGCCGGCAAGACCATCCTCGACAGCGTGCAGCTCGGCGACCTCCCCGGCATCGGAATGACCATCATCGACGGCATCGTCCGCACGACGCGGAGCCGCAACACGCCGCCGGCGACCAGGGTGCCGGAAATCGTGGGGCATTGATTTGCCGGGGATGCTGGCGCGCGGCTGTTGACGGCGTCCCGGGAAATGCCCGGCTTCGCGATGAGCGGACGTCCGCTTCGGATCGGTTAATGCCGGGCATGGCTTTTGCTTCTGGTTAGGAACAATCCCTGTCGAGGTCCAGATGCTGGGAATTCCGCGCCGCTACAGCCACTTCGTCTATGGGTTCATCCAGTCTGGCCTGACCTGAGCGCTCGCGGCGGCGATTGCCAGTTTTCCGCTGATG
>NZ_JAUYQU010000142.1 GCF_030697065.1 Bradyrhizobium sp. | reverse complement strand
CGCCGCCGGGTCGCGCTGCAACAGCGAAAACAGCAGCAGACCGAGAAAGAATGTCGTGGTGATGCGCGGCGCATAGATCCGCGTCGAGCGGTCGCCGAGCAGCACGCTGACCACGCCCGCGATCACGGCCGAGATCAGGCCCGCCATCGCGCCATAGGCGAAATATTCGTCGCCCAGCGCGACAAAGGCGAACATGCCGAACGCCATCGCCAGCGGAATGGCGACGGTGGATGAGACCAGCCCGGCGATGATGTCGCCGCGCGCCGTCGCGACGCCGGGAATCGGTGCGGGCGGCGCGGCCGGCGTTGAAGTCATGGGGTCGTCACCGCAGTGCCGCCGCGATGTTGCCGCCATCGACCGTGGTGACGTCGGCGGTGGTTTTCAGCGCCAGCGCCTGGGCCAGGAAAGCCTGCGCCACATCCTCGGCAGCCACCTCGCGGCCGAGCAGATTGCCGCGCATATAGTCCTGCTCGCTCAACCCCCGGAGTTTCGAGCGCGACGCAATCATCTCATCGGTCAACAGCCCGGAGCGGATCCGGTCGGCATTGACCGCATTGGCGCGAATGCCCTCGCTGCCATAATCCAGCGCGTACTGCCTTACCAGAAACAAGGTCGCCGCCTTCGGCAACCCGTAGGGGCCGAAATCGGGCCCGGGATTGACCGCCTGCTTGGACACATTGAACAGCAGGCAGCCGCCTGTGCCCTGCGCCCGCATGATTTTCACGGCAGCCTGCGCGACGCGCTGGTGGCCGTAGAAGTTGAGTTCAAAGCTCTCGCGCAGCACCGCCTCGTCGACTTCGCCGATCCGCCCCTGCCAGGCCGCGCCGGCATTCGAGACGGCAATGTCGACGCCGCCAAAGGCGGACGCGATCTGCGCGAAAGCGGCTCGCACCGATGCGGCATCGGTGACGTCGCATTTGAGCCCCAGCGCGGCACCGCCGATCGCCTTGGCCTTGGCCTGCGCAGCGCTCTCGTCGACATCGAGCAGCGCCACTTCGGCGCCTGCCGCCGCGAAGGCCTTTGCCGTTGCAAATCCGATCGAACCCGCCGCGCCGGTGATGGCGACAACCTGCCCCGCCAGCGGCAACTCCCTGGCGCCGCCCAGCTTTGCCTGCTCCAGCGACCAGTACTCGACGTCGAACAGATCGGCTTCCGGGAGGGGCTCGAAGCGGCCGACCGCTTCCGCATCGGTGATGGTGGCGATCGCGGCCTCGGCGAGGTCAGCGGCGATTCGAGCGTCCTTCTTGCTGCGGCCGAGCCCGAACATGCCGACGCCGGGCACCAGCACCACGCGGGGCGAGGGATCCAGCATCGTCTTGATCCCGCCGACGCGGGCGTTGTTGCGGGTGAAGTAGTCCTTGTAGGTTGCGCCGTAAGCCGCAACCGCATCGCGAACCGCTTTCCCAAAGCCGGCGAGTTCGCCATCCTCGGGTGCGGCAACCACAAGCGGCTTGTTCTTGATGCGGATGTTGTGGTCCGGCGTCACCACGCCGGCCTGGCCATATCGCGCGACCTCGGCGCCGTTGACGAAATTCATCACCGCCTCGCCGGCGCGAAAATCCAGCACGAAGCGCTTCCAGGCACCGTCGCTCCTGCTGTCGGGCAGGCTGCAGGCGCCGCGCACGATCGGTGCGACCTCGGCGAGACGCGCCGGCCGCGCCGGCAGCCTTGCGCCCGGGAATGCCGGCTTGCGATTTTTCGCCAGTCGCTCCTCCGCCATGCCCACCAGCGCGATCATGCGCTCATAGGCCTCGCGTGCGTCGGCGCCGAAACTGAAAATGCCGTGCTTGACCAGAATCAGGCCTTCGACCGACGGATCGGCGTCGAATACCTCGGCGGCGGCCTTGGCGAGGCCAAACCCCGGCATGATGTAGGGCACATAGCCGACCCGCTTGCCGTAAACTTCGCGGCACAAGGCCTCGCCATCGGGCTGGTCGGTCAGCGCGAGCACCGCGGTCGAATGGGTGTGGTCGACGAACTTGTGCGGAATGAACGCATGCAGCAGCGCCTCGACGGAAGGATTCGGCGCCATCGGGTCGATCAGGTTGGCGCGCTGCAGTTGCACCATGTCCTCGTCGGACAGTTTTTCGCGGGCCCGGAGTTTGATCAGGGGCGCGAGCCGCACCGCCGGCAGCCCCTGGGGCTCGATCGAGCCCATATCCCAGCCGGAGCCCTTGACGCAGAGCACGTCGACGGTCTCGCCGTTGAGATCGACCAGCTGCGTTTTCACCGAGGTGTTGCCGCCGCCATGCAACACCAGCCGCGGATCCTGGCCCAGCAGGCGCGTGGTATAGACCCGGAGTGCCACGTCGCGGCCGAGGCCGGCATAACGGGCAATGGCCGCATCGGCATCGCGATCGATCCAGACACTCTGCATACGCTTGATTCCTTGGCTATTCGGCGGCGACCGCTATCCGTTCGGGAAATGCAGCCGACAGCGCGGCGCGATCGGGCTTGAGGACGCCGCGCTCGGTGATCAACCCCGTCACCAGCCGGGCCGGCGTGACATCGAAGGCATAATTCGCAACCGGCGATCCCTCGGGCACGATCCGCACGGTTTCGATCCTGCCATCGGCGGTCCGCCCGGTCATGTGCGTCACTTCCTCAGGCCCGCGCTGCTCGATCGGAATTTCCTTCACTCCGTCGTGGACGCTGAAATCAATGGTCGGTGAAGGCAGCGCTACATAGAACGGCACGCCATTGTCGTGCGCCGCGAGCGCCTTGAGGTAAGTGCCGATCTTGTTGCAGACGTCTCCGTCAGCGGTGACCCGGTCGGTGCCCGTGATCACGAGGTCGACCATGCCGTGCTGCATCAGGTGGCCGCCGGTATTGTCGGGAATGACGGTGTGCGGCACGCCGTGATGGCCGAGTTCCCAGGCCGTCAGGGAGGCGCCCTGATTGCGCGGACGGGTCTCATCGACCCAGACATGAACGGCGATACCGCGGTCATGCGCCAGATAGATCGGCGCGGTGGCGGTGCCCCAATCGACCGTCGCCAGCCAGCCGGCGTTGCAATGGGTCAGCAAATTGACCCGCTCGCCCGGTTTCTTGCGCGCCGCAATCGTCTCGATCAGGCCAAGCCCATGCCGGCCGATCCCCTGGTTGATGGCAATGTCTTGCTCGGCAATCTCGCCGGCGCGGGAATAGGCCGCCGCCGTTCGTATCGATGCCGGCAATGGCCGCAACAGCGACCGCATGGCGTCGAGCGCCCATTTCAGATTGATCGCGGTCGGCCGCGTCGCCATCAGCGTCTGGTGAGCCCGATCGAGTGCTGCGTCGGAAGCATCTGCCCGCATCGCCAGCGCCATCCCGTAGGCCGCGGTCGCACCGATCAAAGGCGCGCCGCGCACCAGCATCGAGCGAATGGCGTCGGCGGCGGCATCGCAGGTCGTCAGCCGGGCCACCACGAAATCATGCGGCAGCAGCCGCTGGTCGATCGCACTGACCGACCAGCCGTCGTTCTCGAGCCAGATGCTTCTGACGTGCCTGTCCCCGACCTTCATGACGCACTCACAACATGACCTTCACTTCCGCAGAATCCGTCCCGCCACCGCATCGAGCTTCTTGAGCAGTTCCGGATCGCGCGCTTCAGGCGCGGTAATCAATGCTGTGTCGAGCGCACGGTCCGATCCGACGGGGCATGGCTCGTGCTCCCTCGGAAACTCGGCGGCGAGCCGCGCCACCAGAGCCTTCGCCTTGTCGGCGTTCGTGCTCAACACCCGGATGATGTCCTGCACCGATACCGCGTCATGGTCGGGATGCCAGCAGTCGAAATCGGTCACCATGGCGACCGTCGCATAGCAGATCTCGGCCTCGCGGGCGAGCTTGGCCTCCGGCATGTTGGTCATGCCGATCACGGAGTAGCCCAGGTTCTTGTACGTCATGCTCTCGGCGTAACTGGAAAACTGCGGACCCTCCATGCAGACATAGGTGCCGCCGCGCGCGACCGCGATGCCCTCGGCCTCGGCCGCGGCCGCCAGATGAACCCGCAGCCGCGGCGACGCCGGATGCGCCATCGACACATGGGCGACGCAGCCGTCGCCGAAGAAGGAGGATCGCCGCGCGAAGGTGCGATCGACGAATTGATCGAGCAGCACGAAGAGACCGGGAAAAAGTTCGGATTTGAACGAGCCGCAGGCCGAGACCGAAATCAGATCGGTGACGCCGGCGCGCGTCATCGCGTCGATGTTCGCGCGGTAGTTGATGGTCGAGGGCGAAAGCCGATGGCCGCGCCCGTGCCGCGGCAAAAAGACCGCCTGGGTCGCGCCGAGTTCGCCAAAGACGAGTTCGTCGGAAGGCTCGCCCCAGGGCGTCGCGACCCG
>NZ_JAUYQU010000026.1 GCF_030697065.1 Bradyrhizobium sp. | reverse complement strand
GGCGGCTGGCTGGCACGCAGCGGACTCGTCCCACTGGGCTACCTCGGCGACGCCGCCAAGACCGCTTCGAGCGCGGGCAGGATCGGCATCAACCGGTTTCGAGCTGGAATTCTTGTACTGACGGAAGGCCAGCCAGCCGGGATGGATCAGGCGCAGCTGCGGCCCATAGTTGCATCGAACAGGCAAGCGAAGAATCCAGCTTAGAAACCGACCATCTCAGTAGGGGGTGCGGGCGCTGCCGAAAATACCATTCTGTTTCAAAGCGAAAAAAAGTCCCCCACCTTTGCGTAAGTATATGGTTTCTAGTGTTTCTTTCACATCCTCCGAGCGCACCAGGATTACCTTCCAATCCCGAGATACCGGCCCGGAGCCGGTTTCGAACGGCCAAACGAATTCCTGCGCCGCAGGAATGACCTCAAGGCCGGCGATCAGGCCACCAGAAGATAATCGGCAGTACCGTGAATGGTGACCGTGACGACCTGGCTTGCGGTGCCATCGGACGACATCGCAAGGAAGCTGTCGGTGAGGGCGTCGTTGGCGTCGAGTTCCTGGATCGCGATCTGGGTGTTGTCGGCGGTGTAATCCCAGGTGCCGTCTGCGGTGAGCGAGAAGCTGCCGTAGCCGTTATTGCCGGCGGTGCTGCTTTGGGCAGCGAAATAGAACTGGCCGGCGTCGGCATCGGCGATGGTGAGTTGGCCGGTGGTATTGATGTGGTCCGCGTTATCGACCGCGACGTCTTCGGTGACGTCACCAGTGGTGACGCCGGCGATGATCGGTATGTCGTTGGTGCCGTGAATGGTGACGGTGACGATCTGGCTTGCGGTACCGTCGGAAGAAAGCGCGGTGAAGCTGTCGGTGAGAGTGTCGTTGGCGCCGAGTTGCTGAATTGCAGTCTGGGTGTTGTCGGCGGTGTAATCCCAAGTGCCGTCGGCGGCGAGTGTGAAACTGCCGTAGCTGCCGGCGGTGCCGGTCTGGGCAATGAAGTTGGATTGGCCGGCATCGGCATCGGCGATGGTGAGCAGACCCGCGGTGTTGATGTAGTTCGCATTATCGACCGCGACGTCTTCGGTGACGTCACCGGTGGCCACGCCGGCAATGGTCGGTATGTCGTTGCTGCCGGTGATGGTGACGACGAACGTCTGCGGCGTCATTCCGCCATCGAGATCGTTGACCGCGACCGTGTAGGTCAGGGTCAGGGTATCGCCGACGCCGAGATAGTCGAATGCCGTGGATGCGGCGACGAAGCCGAGGCTGAGCGAGCCGACCGACGAACCGGCGTTCTTGGTGACGGTTCCCGGCGTCATCAGCGCGATCAGGGCGGTCTGGTCCAGCAGAAGGCCCGTTGTTGCGCCGCTTGCGACCGCCTGCGTCACCTGGGCGGTGTGGCCGATATCGGTCAGATCGACATCGGTGAAGGTGACGGCAATGGTGGCGGTGAGGGCGCTGATGTCGGTCTGCTCGACCAGATTTTGTTGGGCGATCGCATCGACAACCGGCGCGTCGTTGGTGCCGGTGATGGTGACTTCGATGATGCGATCGATGGTGCCGCCGTTGCCGTCGTCCAGCGTGATGGTGAACTGCTCGACCTTGATCTGGTCCCTGGCGAGGTATTCGACCGCCGAGGCCGGCACGCTGTAGGTCCAACTCACCACGCCGCCGAGACCGGAGCCGGTGGTGTCCGTGGTGACGCTGGCGGTCAGCGCGCCGAGCGCTCCGGACGAGGCCACGATGTTCTGGCCGATGACGTGGGTATCGGTGAGATCGACATCGGTGAACGCGATGGTCCCGGTGTCGGTCAGGTTGCCGGTCGGCGCGACGGCCTCGGTCACTGCGCCAGCGAGGTCCGCCGTGGCGACGACCGGCACATCATTGCTGCCGGTGATGGTGACCACGAAGGTCTGCGGCGTGGTGCCGCCGTCATGGTCGTCGATCGCGACGGTATAGGTCAGGGTCAGGACTTCGCCGTCGGCGAGATAATCGAACGCCGTGGAAGCGGCGGCAAAGCCGAGGCTGAGCGAGCCGGCCGACGAACCCGCGTTCTTGATGACGGTCCCGACATCGATCAGCCCGATCAGGTCGGCCGGGCTCAGCGCCAGCCCCGTGGTCACGCCGCTCGCGACCGCTTGCGTCACCTGCGCGGTGTGGCCGACATCGGTCAGATCGACGTCGGTGAAGGTCACCGCAATGGTGGCGGTGAGGGCGCTGGTGTCGGTCTGCTCGACCAGATTCTCTTGCGCGATGGCACTGATCGCAGGGGCATCGTTGGTGCCGGTCACTGTCACCGTGATCGGCGTGGTGACCACGCCGCCCTGGCCGTCATTGACGGTGGCGGTATAGGTCAGCACCAGCGTCTCGCCGACGGCGAGGAAATCGAACTGGTTGTCGGCGAGATCGTACGACCATGTAACAGACCCGTTATTGGCATTGGTCGGCGACGGATCCAGCGTCAGCGCGATGGCCAGGGCGTTGAGCTGCGCCGGCGTCAGGGTCAGCGGGGTGGTGCCGTTAGCCGCCGTGTAGCTGTAGCCGGAGAACGGCGCCGAAATCGCCGGACGGTCCGTCAGATCGACATCGGTAAAGGTGATGGTGCCGCCGGCATGATCGGGACTGGCGCTGTTGGTGGCTCCGGGTAACTCGACAAAACCATCGCTCGTTGCCGTGATGGTCGGGATATCGTTGGTGCCCTGGACCGACACCGTCAGCGTCAGCGGGACGACAACGATTCCGCCATGGCCGTCATCGACGGTGGCGTGATAGGTCAGGACCAGGGTTTCGCCGGCGGCGATGAAGTCGAAATTGCTGTCGGCGACGTCATACGACCAGGCCACGGAACCGTTGTTGGTATTGCCCTGCGCCGGCGTCAGCGTCAGCGTGGCCGCGAGCGCGGCCAGCTGCGCCGGTGTCAAGGTGAGCGGCGCGCCGTTGGCGTCGGTATAGACATAGTTCGCGAACGGCGCGGTCACGGTCGGCCGGTCCGTCAGGTCGACATCCGCGAAGGTAATCACGCCCTCGGCATGATTGATCTCGGGGTTGTTGGTCCCATCCAGTTCGATGATGCCCGAACCGGTGGCAGCCACCGTCGGCAGATCGTTGGTGCCGGTGATCGTGATCTTGAACGGTTTGAAGACGACCGTGTTGTATTCGCTGTAATTGGTGTCGACCCGCGCCATGTAGATCAGGGTCAGCGTTTCGCCTTCGGCCAGGAAGTCGAGCGCCTTGTCCTGGACGCTGTAGGTCCAGGTGGCGTCGCCGACATTGGTATTGCCGGCATCGGGGACCACCGTAAGCGGTACCTGGACAGCCTGTATCGCCGCCAGCTGTTCCAGCGTCAGCGACGACGTGACGATGGTCTCCTGCTGCGCGTCGCGGTAGACGAATGAATTGAACTTGGCCGTTACCGTCGGGCGGTCGCCGGGGTTGATGGCGTCGAAATGAATTCCGCCGGTCACCGTGTCCAGCGCGGTATTGCCGGTCGTCAGAAGCCGTTCGGTGAACTGGCTGCTGGAGGCGAGAAGGTCCGGCGGAAGGTTGATATAGAATCGATTGTTGCCGCCGCTGGGGGGCGAGGGTGTCAGCGGTTCAAGCACCAGGACGATGCGGATGATCTGGACCTGATCCATCGGCGTGCCGTCGGGCAGCTTGGGCTGGAACGACTGCGGCGTGAGGGTATCGAGCGGCGGAATGCCGATGTATTTCGGATTGGCGTCGGTAAACTTGATCGAGAAAATTTCGTTGATCAGGTTTTGCACATTGGCGGGAATATCGGCCGATGGGAAAAACGTCACGACGCCCAGGCCGTTGACGACGGTTTTCGTTCCAGCCTGGTTCACCGTCGCGATCGGCTGCTGCGTCTGCTTGTCGTACAGGACATATTCGCCCGTCTCGCCATTCGGCTCGACAAGGACGCGGAACGAAACCGGCGGCGCCAGGCCGGGCTGGTAGATGTCGAAGTCGATCTCCACCAGAACCGCCGTGCCGCGAATGCCCATGGTGGCGGTCGGGGTGTCGACCTTCATGTCGCCGGTTTTCGCGGTCGCCCCGGCGACGAACGAGATGGTCCCCTGCACCAGCGTCAGCAACGAGGCGTTGTTCGACCCGGTCGGGTTGTAGATCATCTCGTTCAGCACCATCCTCGCATTCGAGGAGAGCCCGAACACGGTGCCGTCCATGAAGGTGATGCCAAGCGAGGAATCGGATCCGGACTGGACCACGTCGCCCTTGTGGACGTTGTCGCCCATGTTCAGGGTGATCGAAACGCCGTTGCGAATCGCGGTCGCGCTGCCGGTGAGCTTGGTGACCTGGCCGATGATTTTGGCAGGCGCGATATTGCCGCCGGCCTGCGCGTAGTCGACCTGGCCGGCGAGCGCCTCGACGGTGTCGCCGGACAGGCTGGCGCCGTCAGGGGAGGCCAGCGCCGCCCGGCTGTCGCCGCGGAAGTAATCGCGCGCCACGAATTCGTGGCCGTTCTTCGACAGCACCAGATCCAGGCCGGACCGCTTGTAGTCGCCCGAAAACAGCAGTTCGGCGTCCGGAACGACGATCGCGTCCGGCCCGCCGCTCCCGAGGGAATGGCCCCGCGCGTGGACATCGACGGAAAAGGATTCGCCCGCCCCGGAAAACGCACGTGGGGCGCCGAACGATCCGGAATCGAATTTTTCAACGAAATTCAAATGGCCATCGCAAAGGTTAAGTTAATAGAACTGGTCGCCAATATCGCATCAAAGGCGCTTCGCCAATATCGCACCAAACGCGCTTCTTAGCACAAGTAATACCATGTTAACATTACCAAAAAAACGGCAATAATGGGCTCGGGCCGCTGGAATTACCCCCTGTCCACGGGGTTGCGCCGCGAAATTCCCGCGAAGATTGCAAAGGAGAGGCGGGCCGCCCGAGGCGAATGATGGCAGGCCGAGGCCGACGCGCCCATGCTGACCGCGGCGAAAGCCGGCAACGCAAATGAAAGGATACGCCGTCATCCGGGCGATAACCGGTGCCGAACGGCCTGTCCGTTACCTGGAAGTAACAAGGTCGGCGTACACCGACGCCAGCGCGACCCACGCCAGCGATGCCAGCCGCGGGCGGCCGCCTCGAATCGCATTCGCTCAAATGCCTGGCTGACGATCGATCGGAGATACGCATGAAAGTTCTGGGATACATCTACCGGGTCGTCTCCAATTTCGCTTTTCTGGCGTTGGTCTATTACAGCCTGAATTTCATGGAGAAGTACAATCAGCGCGCCATCGTCGCGATCCTGGTGCTGGTCTATGCCACGATGCGCACGGTATCGGCGCTGCGCTCGTTCTATTTCTTCCAGAAGATCGAGCGGCTCGAGCTCGAGGCACGCCGCCTTGCCGCCGTGGCCGGGGAGGCCGGCGCCGCCGCCCAGCGCAGGCAAGTCGTCAGCGACGTGGCGGTGCTGCGACGCGACGGCGAGATGAAGTCCTATATCGACCTGTTTTTTCTCGCCATGGTCGTGCTGCTGTGCATCGCCAAGATCGTGACGAACTGAGCCGTCAAACGCTTCCTTACCTGACCTGGACCAGGCGCTTCAGCACCGGCCGGCCGGATTGCGCCACACGCCCGGTGGCGCGGCCGGCTGCGTGGGTTGCCTTCGCCGGCCGGGGCCGATCCCTGAACTCGAAAACGCTCGGTGCCGGCACCGGCAGGGCATTGACGGCGTTCAGCAGCGGCGGCACTTGCCGGGGCCAGGGCGCCTGCCGCGGCGTCGGCATGGCGCCCGCAGGGCTGGTGGCGTGATCGGACGACGTCAGCCATTCGTCATTCCAGTATGAATCCGACAGCCATGGCGCGGGCAGCATCGCGCGCTCGGCGAAAACGAATCTGGGAATTTGCGGCCAATGCGGGGCTGCCACGTTTTCATGCCGTGAACGCGTGCGCCATTGCTGCGGTTCGGTCGACGTCGCGGCCAGTTCGGCCGTGGCCGGCACCACGTGGACGATGCGATAGCCTCGCGCCTTCATCTCATGCAGGATTTTGGGCAGGGCAGCGACCGTTCGCGCCTGGATGTCGTGCAGCAGCAGGATGCCCTTTCCCCTGGCCTCCAGCCGTTTCATCGCGACTTCGTAAACCCGCGACGAGGAAACGGGCCGCCAGTCGTCGGCCGGGAAATCCGCGCTCCAGACCTGGGCGCCCTTCGAGGCGGCATGTTGCTCGATGCCTTCGGCGCGCGCGAGACCGGGCACGCGAAAGAACGGGGCCGGCGCCGTGCCGTCTCCGAGCGCCGCTGATATCGCCGCAATGCCCTCGTCGATCTCCTGCTGGACCCGTTCGATCGGCAACAGATGCATGCCGGGCGGATGATTCTGGGTGTGGGTCGCGACGGTGTGGCCTGCGTCGCGCACCTTGCGGACGCCTTCCGGATTGGCCTGGGCCTGACGGCCGACCAGGAAGAAGGTCGCCTTCACGCATTGAGACGCCAGGATTTCCAGGATCCGGTTGCTGTACTTCGGCAGCGGGCCGTCGTCGAAGGTCAGCACCACTTCGCCGGCCGCGAGCGGCAGCGTTTCGGCATATTGCATGGCGCCGATGCGTGGATGCTCGCGGGGATCGACCACCAGGGTTCGTGACGTGCCGAGCGCATCGGGGTTGCCGGGGCAATCGGCGGCCAGGGCAGCCTGTGCGGTCATGCCGGCGAACAATCCCAGGCAAACGACGATCCGGCGCCGGATTCGGACCGTAACCAACTCATTACCAATCATGCAACACCGCAATTCCCATTCATGCAAAACTACCGCCGCGCTGTGAACGCGGGCTTAATTGCCCGATTTTTGAGGATGGTTCCAGTCTAGGGGACTCGGGCGACGCCGGGGCCGCCTGGCGCGGGCACCAGATGCACCACACGATAGTGATTGTCCCTGAGATAGCGCAGAAAGGCCGGCAGCATGGCCGCGGTTTGCGCCTTGGGATCGTGCAGCAGGATGATGCCCTTGCCGGCAATCCTGAGCCGGTCGGTCAGCAGCTTCAATTGCGCCTGCGGGGTCATGGGCTCCCAGTCGCTCGCCCAAAGGTCGGCGCCGAACACCGCGATTCCGCGTGACTGCAGCCGCTCCAGCAGGTGAGGGGTGCTTTCAAAGTAGGGAAACCGGAAGAACGGCGTGCTCGGGATCGTGGTTGCGACTCCGTGAAGCGCCTTTTCATCCGCGGCAATGCCCTTGTCGATCTCGGCTTCGGCATCCGCCGGCTTCATGTATTTGAGGTTGTGATGCGACCAGGTGTGATGCCCGATGGTATGGCCCTGGGCTGCGAGACGCCGGACCAGCGCCGGATGCTCCGAGGCCGGCTTGCCGATCAGGAAGAACGTCGCGCGCACGCATTCCTGCGCCAGCGCGGCCAGCACCCGCGAAGTCGTCGCCGGCCACGGGCCGTCGTCGAAGGTCAGCACGACCTCGCGGTCCGCCAGCGGCAGGGTCTGCGGAAAGCTCTTCAGGCCAACCCGTGGCGTGGCCGCGGGATCGACGGCAAGAATGCGTGAGGTTCCGAGCGTTCCGGGGCGCGGGCAGTCCGCCGCCTGCGCCGCCGCGGTCCACGCCACCGAGGCGACAAGGGCAATTCTCAACAGCCTGGTCACTTCCAAGGTCATTTCTGTTCGGGTGGATTTGTCGTTGCGCTGGGTGATGCCGATTGGCTAATGCGTCAAGCGATAACTCGGACAGTTCATCAACCCTGTCAAACGGTGAGGCGCGCTATGGCTCAAGCTACGGACGTTGCCGAGGCCGCCGATGCGTCGTGGCTCGACCGTCACCCGATGCGCGATGACAATGGCGGGATTCGTCACGAATTTGTCGCGGACATGGCGCGCGCGGTTCAAGCTGGCGATGCCGCATTTTTGCGCAGCATCGTCGCCGAACTCCATGAAGCCGATCTCGGCGACCTGATCGAGGCGCTGGAACCCGACGACCGCGTCAGCCTCGTCGAGTTGACCGGCGCCGATTTCGATTTTTCGGCGCTCAACGAGGTCGACGACTCCGTCCGCGAGGAAATCCTCGAGGAACTCGAACCCGAGACGGTTGCGGAGGGCGTTCGCGAACTGGAGTCCGACGACGCCGTCGAATTGCTCGAAGGCCTCGACGAGGAGGACCAGGAAGAGATCCTCGACAGACTGTCGCCATCGGAGCGTGACGCGCTCGAGCGCAGCCTCGACTACCCGGAAAACTCCGCCGGCCGGCGGATGCAGACCGAGTTCATCGCCGTGCCGCCGGACTGGACCGTGGGACAGGCGATCGACTACATGCGCGACACCCCCGATCTGCCCGACCGGTTCTACGAAATCTACTCGGTCGACGGCGCGCAGCACTGGCAGGGCGCGGTGTCGCTGGACGTCCTGCTGCGCTCGCGCCGCCCGGTGCCGCTGGCCGACCTGATTGACGAGGACCGCCGCCGCGTCTCGGTGATGGACGATCAGGAGGAAGTGGCGCGGCTGTTCGGCAAGTACAATCTGGTGGCGGCTCCCGTCGTCGATACCGAGAACCGGCTGGTCGGCGTCATCACCATCGACGACGTGGTCGACGTGATCGAGGAAGAGGCCGACGAGGACCTCAAGGCGCTGGGCGGCGTCACCTCGGGCGAAGAACTGTCCGACGACGTCTGGACCATCGCCAGGGGCCGCTTCAACTGGCTGCTGGTCAATCTCGCCACCGCCTTCCTGGCGTCCTCGGTGCTCGGTCTGTTCGAGGGCCAGCTCGAACAGATGGTGGCGCTGGCGGTGCTGGCGCCGATCGTCGCCAGCCAGGGCGGCAATGCCGCGACCCAGACCATGACGGTGGCGGTGCGGGCGCTGGCGACCCGCGAACTCGGTCCCCACAATGCACGTCGCGTGGTCCTGCGCGAAGGCCTGGTCGGGCTCGTCAACGGCCTCGCCTTTGCCGTGATTGCCGGCGTTGCCGCTGTGGCCTGGTTCAAGATTCCGGCGCTCGGGGTCGTGATCGGACTCGCCATGCTGTGCAACCTGGTCTTCGGCGCGCTCGGCGGCATTCTGATTCCGATGGTGCTGGAGCGGGTACGGGCCGATCCGGCGGTGGCGTCCGGCACCTTCGTCACCACCGTGACCGACGTGGTCGGTTTTTTCTCGTTTCTCGGCATTGCCACCCTATGGTTCGGGCTGAAGTGATCGGGTGCTGATCGCCGGGTTATCGTTAAGCGAGGTTTAACGCGCATCGCCGACACTTACCGCCTGGAGCAGGACATGCAGCGGTTGCGGCTGAAAGCGGACGGACGGATCGTCGAACTGCGGGACGGGCAGGAGTTTCCGCTCGCGCCCGCAGCGCCGGCTGCCTCGGCAGCAATAGCCGCGCCACCGGCGGTGCGCGACCTTCGGCGGCGGGCGCGGTTGACGCAGCTGGAATTTGCCGCCCGTCTAGGGGTGCCGGTCGAGACCATCAGAAACTGGGAGCAGGGCAAACGGATGCCGCGCGGACCGGCGAGGGCGCTGCTCGCCGTCATCGCCCACGCGCCGGAGACCGTGTTTGCCGCCTTGGCCCGGGCCTAGCACCGTCGCCCATGGACCGGAATCCGCTGCGACCATGTTGGCAGCACCCCGCGCAGGGAACATAATGGACCTCGATCTGCTTGAGCAAGTGCGATGCAATTGATCCAAGCCAACGGCGCCAGCATCCCCGCGATCGGGCTCGGCACCTGGGAGTTGCGCGGGCGAACCTGCGCGCGGCTGGTGGAGCAGGCGCTCCGACTGGGCTATCGCCATATCGATACCGCACAGGTCTACGAGAACGAGCGCGAAGTCGGCGAGGGCCTGCGCGCGTCCCGGGTCCGGCGCGAAGACGTGTTCGTGACCACCAAGATCTGGACCACCCATTTCGCGCCGCACGATCTCGAACGGTCGACCAAGGAAAGCCTGACGAAACTGCGGCTGTTCGAAGTCGACCTGTTGTTGTTGCACTGGCCCAATCCGCAGGTGCCGCTGGCGGAGACGATGGGCGCGCTGGCGCATGTCAAGAAGCTCGGCATGGCGAAGCATATCGGCGTCTCGAACTTCACCGTCGCCTTGATCGACGAGGCCGTCGCTGCTTGCCCGGAGCCGCTGGCCTGCGATCAGGTCGAATACCATCCCTATCTCGATCAGGCCAAGGTGAAGGACGCCTGCGCCCGTCATGGCATGGCCGTCGTCGCCTATAGTCCGGTGGCGCGGGGCCGCATCCGGGGCGACGAGACCCTGACCAGGATCGGGCAGGCGCACGGCAAGACCGCGGCGCAGATTTGCCTGCGCTGGCTGGTGCAGCAGAATGTCGCCGCGATCCCGCGGAGCACGAAGATCGAGCGGCTATCGGAAAACATCGATATTTTCGACTTCGTGCTGTCCGACGACGAGATGGGCCAGATCTTCGCGATGGCCAAGCCCAATGGCCGGATGACCGATTACGCCTTCGCGCCGAAATGGGATTGAGACGGCTGCAGCGCTTGCTATTCTGGCGAACGCGCATGTTCCGCCGAGGCAGTTGCGACGGAACAGGCTCGGGCTATAAGCCAAGCTTGGACAAGCCGCAGGTGATCCCGTCAGGTGGAACCAGGTCAAGCCATACGCACAGGCATCGCGGCGTCAGCGATCGCACATCTTTCGGTGCTGGTGCTGGTGCTGCTGTTCAGCGACGTGCATCCGTTCGGCTCGGCGACCGCCGACCCGATCGCAGTCGATATCGTGACCTCGGAAGAGGTCGCGGAGAAGATGCCGGAGCCGGTCCCGGCGCCGGAGACCAGGCCTGCCTTCGACCTTCTCAAGCCAACCCCGCCCAACTTATCGGACGCGGCACCAGCGCCGGCGTCGGCCTCCACCCCGCCGGCCTCGCCCCCGCCGGCGTCCACACCGCCGGCGTCCGCACCGCAGACGGCCTCTCGAAAGGCCGCACCTCCGCCTGCGCCTCCGCCGTCTCCCGCCAGCCAGGCGGCACCGCCGCCGCCGTCGGCACCGCCGCCGCCAGCCTACGCTGCTCCCCAGCCTGATCTTTCGATTAAATACAATGTGATGCTCGGGCTGCCGCCGGCTATGTCGCCGGATCTGCCGCCGGCCGCCCGGTCGGGCGACAGGCGCGGCGAACCCTTCGACGGTCCCGCGTCCACCGCGGCGGACATCGCGTCCAGCCTGGTCGCGGAATTTAGGCGAAAACTCAGGACATGTTCGAAACTGCCGCCGTCAATCGCACCTTCGGACAGGCTCAAGATCAAATTGCGGGTCTTCATGACGCTCGAAGCGAGGCTGGCGGCGGAGCCAGTCCTGATCGAGGCCAGCGCGTCGCCCAAGGGGCCGGCCCTGATGCAGGCCGCGATCGGCGCGCTGCAGGGTTGCCAGCCCTACGCGATGCTGCCGTCGGACCGGTACGGGGAATGGAAAGTGCTCGACCTCAGCTTCACGCCGCAGGATTTCGCGGGCTGACCCGAACGCCGACTCCGCTGTCCGACACCCGCGACCGCAGATCGCAGCTCATTGTCCGAACATTAATCATGCATAGCAATGGAACCGGTTCCATCGATCCGATTTCCGGTTTGTTTCGTTGAGTGTTGCGATGTTTTGCGCAGAAACAAATTTGGAGCATTGAGATGGCCGGGCAGGGCAAGGCGAGCTTGATCGATCTGGTCGCTTTTGCGGAAGCCCTCGCCAGAGAACCGCACGGCGCGCTCAAGCGAACCCTTGAAGCGGTTCGGCAACACCTGGGAATGCAGGTCGCTTACGTCTCCGAATTCACCGGGGACCTGACGGTTTTTCGCGAAGTGGATGCGCCGGGACTGGAGGCGCTGATCAAGGTCGGCGATTCCCGCTCGCTGGAGGACGTCTACTGCCGGCACATTCTTGAAGGGCGGCTGCCTGA
>NZ_JAUYQU010000298.1 GCF_030697065.1 Bradyrhizobium sp. | reverse complement strand
GATCGTCTCGAAAGTCGGCCAGTTCGACGATTGGCCGATGATCTTGATCGACGTCTACACGCGCGACGGCGTCGTCGGACGCAGCTATGTCGAACCGTATCTGAAAGGAGCGCTGGAGTGCATCATGGCGCTCATTCGAACACTTGGCGCCGCGCTCATCGGAAAGCCAATTGCGCCGCTCGACGCTTTTCAGTCCAATCGCAGGTCACAGAACCTGATCGGATATGAAGGCATCGCCATGATCGCCTCATCCGGGATTGACATGGCAATCTGGGACGCATTGGCGAAGGCGGCAGGACTACCGCTGACGCGCCTGCTCGGCGGGACAGTCGGCCATGTGCCCGCCTACAACAGCAACGGGCTGTGGTTGACCGAGGTGTCGACCCTGGCGAAGGAGGCGGCGGAGCTCACCGCCGAAGGCGGCTTCAAGGCCCTGAAGCTTCGCCTCGGTCGCGACGACCTCGCTGCCGATCTCGATGCGATCAGCGAGGTGCGACAGGGCGCTGGCGCATCCGTCAACCTCATGGTCGACTTCAACCAAGGGCTTTCCCTGGGCGACGGGTTGGCGCGCTGTCATGCGCTCGACGACCAAGGTTTGTATTGGCTGGAGGAGCCGATCGCCTATGACAACCTGGCAGGTTACGCCCAATTGACGCATGAGCTGAAGACACCGGTGCAGTTGGGCGAGAACTTCTATGGGCCCCGTGAGCTCTACAAGGCAGTTCTCGCGCGCGCCGGCGACTACATGATGCCCGATCTGATGCGGATTGGAGGCGTGAGCGGTTGGCTGCGGTCCGTTCCGATCGCTGCAGCGGCCGGCATACAGGTCTCAACCCATCTGTATCCGGAATTCTCGGCACATCTGATGCGCGCTACCGAAACGGCGCACTGGCTAGAGTGGCAGGACTGGGCTGATCCGATCCTGAAGGATCCGTTCACGGTCAGGAACGGCCAGATCGAAATCCCCGAGCGCCCGGGCGCTGGTATTGAATGGGATGAAGCCGCCGTCAAACGATACGCGATCTGATCGAACAACAATGCGAAGGCTGGCTGCTGCCAAATTCAACGAGACGGCACGGACCCAGGACATGATCGTGCATCCAGAACACGAGTTTGCGGAGTGCAGAGCCGAGCGCGACCATGCGTCGGCTCAACAGGTGGCGACGACCGACATATTGCGGGTCATAAACTCCTCGCCTGGCGACCTGCCACCGGTCTTCATCACGATCCTCGATAACGCGTTGCGTCTCTGTGAGGCCGCATTCGGATTCGTGACTACGTATGACGGGGAATCCTTTGAACGCGCCGCTCAGCGGGGCGTGCCTGACGTCCTTGCTGCCTATTTCAGCAAAGGCATGGACCAGCCCCGGCCCGGAGACGCACACTGGCGACTGATCGCCGGCGAGGAGCTTATTCACAACCTGGATCAGATGGACGAGGAAGCCTATCGTCAGGGCAATCCGCTTCGCCGCGCGGTAGTAGACCTCGGCGGCGCCCGAAGCGCGCTCGTTGTCGCCCTTCGCAAGGACGATGTGTTGCTCGGAGCACTGACCGTCTATCGCAAGGAAGTTCGACCATTCTCCGAAAGGCAGATCGCGATTTTGCAGAACTTTGCGGCTCACGCAGTGATCGCAATTGAAATCGCTCGACTGCTCAGCGAACTGCGGGAACGTACCGAGGAAATCGGCCGCTGGAATCGCGAATTGGAGGTTCGTGTGGCCGCGCAGGTGGCAGAGATCGAGCGGATCGGCAAGTTGCGCAGGTTCCTGGCGCCCCAGTTGGCGGAACTGATCATTGCCCGCGGCGACGAAAGCATCCTCGAGAGTCACCGCCGCGAGATCGTAGTTGTCTTCTGCGACATTCGCGGCTTCACGGCCTTTGCCGAGCGCACCGAGCCAGAAGAGGTCATGGCTCTACTGCGTGACTACCATAGTGCCCTTGGACCGGTTGTCGCGCGCTTTGAGGGAACGCTGGATCACTATGGCGGCGACGGAATCATGGTGTTCTTTAATGACCCCTTGCCCACGCCCGAGCCAGCCAAGCGCGCGGTGGAAATGGCGGTGGTGATGCGGGAGACGGCGGCGGGAATAATTCAGGCCTGGCGCCGCCGCGGTCATATCATCGGCTTTGGGGTCGGCATTGCGCAAGGCTATGCCACGCTTGGTCAAATCGGCTTCGCCGAACGCATGGATTACACCGCCATCGGTACCGTTACGAATGTGGCTGCGCGACTGTGCGGCGAGGCGAAAGATGGACAGATCCTGGTGGGTCAGCGTGTCGCCGCGGCAGTCGAGGGCATCGTGGCACTCGAAGAGATCGGCCATCTGTCGTTGTAGGGGATGAGCCAGCCGACCATAGTCTACAACGTGATGAGATAGCCGGAGCCTCCGGCCAAGGACAACCACGATCTATCGGCGAAACGCACCCGGACCGGCTTGCGCCCTCACACCACCGGCCTGACGCCCTCCAGCGCTGTGACGAGGTCGCGGAACGCCGATCCGCGAATTTCGAAATTGCGGTACTGGTCGAACGACGCGCAGGCCGGCGAGAGCAGCACCACGGGATCGGCGAGGCCGGAGGCCTCGGCATCGCGCGCGGCGCTCGCGACAGCGACTTCGAGCGTTTGGGATATCTCGTGCGGCACGCGGTCGCCGAGCGTGGCGGAAAACTCCGGCGCCGCCTCCCCGATCAGATAGGCTTTTCGGATCCGCGGGAAATAATCGGCGAGACCGGCAATGCCGCCGAGTTTGGGCTTGCCGCCGGCGATCCAGAAAATGTCGCCGAACGACGACAGCGCATGTGCCGCGGCGTCCGCATTGGTGCCCTTGGAATCGTTGACGAACAGCACGTTGCCGCGGCGGCCGACCTGCTCCATGCGGTGGGCGAGGCCGGGAAAGCTGCGCAGGCCGTTCTGCAGGACTTCGGTGGAGATACCGAGCGCCAGCGCGCAGGCGGCGGCGCAGGCGGCATTTTGCGCGTTGTGCAGGCCGCGCAGCGAACCGATGCCGCCGATCCGCGCGATCTCGCTGCGGGCGCCGCCGGCGGCGCGCAGGATCACCTCGCGCTCGACATAGATGCCGTCCGCCAGCGGATTTTTCACGGAGATGCGCACCACGCGCTGGCCGGCCTGCTCGATCCGGTCGGCGGTATTGCGGCTCCAGCCGTCATCGACACCGACGATTGCGGTGCCCTGCGGCTGTACGCCCGCGACCAGGCGCTCCTTGACCGCGGCATAATGTTCCAGCGTGCCGTGGCGGTCGATATGGTCTTCGCTGACATTGAGCAGGATGCCGACGCTGGGATCAAGGCTCGGCGCGAGGTCGATCTGGTACGACGACATTTCGATGACGTGGACGCGGCCCATGCGCGGCGGCTCCAGCGACAGGATCGCGGTGCCGATATTGCCGCCCATCTGGGTATCGTAACCGGCGACATGCATCAGGTGTGCGATCAACGCCGTGGTGGTCGATTTGCCGTTGGTGCCGGTGATGGCGACGAACGGCGCGTCCGGCGCATGGCGCCGCCGCTCGCGGCAGAACAATTCGATATCGCCGATCACCTCGACGCCGGCCGCGCGCGCCATCAGCACCGACCAGTGCGGCTGCGGATGGGTAAGCGGCGCGCCGGGCGTCAGCACCAGCGCCGCGAAATTCGCCCACGACACCGTGCGCAGATCGGCGGTGATGAAACCGGCCTGCACCGCCTTGACGATATTGTCGGCGCTGTCGTCGCCGGCGATCACTTCCGCGCCGCCCGCCTTGAGGGCGTGGCAGCTCGCCAGCCCGGAGCCGCCGAGGCCGAACACCGCGACCGTCTTGCCGGCAAAGGATGTGACGGGGATCATAACGCCCCCGTCATTCCGGGGCGTGCGAAGCACGAACCCGGAATCTCGAGATTCCGGGTTGCCGCTTCGCGGCCCCCGGAATGACGGACGATCAGCACCCCCATCACCGCAGCTTCAGCGTGGAGAGGCCGGCCAGCGCCAGCATCACCGAGATGATCCAGAACCGGATCACGATCTGCGGTTCGGTCCAGCCTTTCTGTTCGAAATGGTGATGCAGCGGCGCCATCCGGAACACGCGCTTGCCGGTGAGCTTGAACGACACCACCTGCACGATCACCGAGACCGCCTCCAGCACGAACAACCCGCCGATCACCGCCAAGACGATCTCGTGCTTGACCGCGACCGCGGTCGCACCGAGCATGCCGCCGAGCGCGAGCGAGCCGGTATCGCCCATGAAGATCGATGCCGGCGGCGCGTTGAACCACAGGAATCCGAGCCCGGCGCCGAGCACCGCGCCGCACAGCACCGCCAGTTCGCCTGTGCCGGCGACATAGTTGATCTGCAAGTAGTCCGAGAACACCGCGTTGCCGGTCAGATAGGCGATCATCCCGAAACTCGCCGCCGCGATCATGACCGGCACGATGGCCAGGCCGTCGAGACCGTCGGTCAGGTTCACGGCATTGCCGGCGCCGACCATGACGAACGCGCCGAACAGCACGAAAAACACGCCCAGATTCAGCACGATGTCCTTGAAGAAGGGAATCACAAGGGAGGTCGAGAACGGGGCTTTTCCCAGCTGGGTCAGCGCGTAGCAGGCCGCCAGCGCGATCACCGCCTCGATCAGCAGCCGGATCTTGCCGGCGAAACCGCTATGCGACTGCTTTGTCACCTTCAGGTAGTCGTCGTAGAAGCCGACGAAACCGAAGCCGAGCGTCACCGCCAGCACGATCCAGACATAGGGATTGAGCGGGTTGGCCCACAGCACCGTGGAGACCACGACGCCGGACAGGATCATCAGGCCGCCCATGGTCGGCGTGCCCTTCTTGCTGATGAGGTGCGATGCCGGACCATCGGTGCGGATCGGCTGGCCCTTGCCCTGGCGGAGCCGCAAATGATCGATGATCCAGGGACCGAACAGGAAGACGAACAGCGCGCCGGTCACCATCGCCCCGCCGGTACGAAAGGTGATGTAGCGAAACACGTTCAGGAACGTGCGGAACACGCCAAGACCGGGAACCGTGGTGGAAAGATCAAGCAGCCAATAAAACATTCAATTCGCCCTATACCGCGGCGTCGTCATGCGCGGCCTTGCCGGGAAAGCGCGTTTCGAGCGCCGTTACAATCGGTTTCATCTTCGTGCCGAGCGACCCCTTGACCATGATCACGTCGCCGGCGCGAATCGCCGATATCACTTGGTCTGCGAGACTAGCCGAATTCTCCGCATAGCCGCCCCGTTTACCGGTGGAAAGCGCGTCCCACAAGTTGCGCATCAGCGGACCGCAGCAATATACCAGATCGACATTGTTGGCCTTGATGGCCTCATTCAGGCCGAGATGCAGCGCCGGGGCGGTCGGCCCCAGTTCGAGCATGTCGCCGAGCACCGCGATGCGCCGGCCTTGCGGACCGACCGCGGAACTGCCGAGCACGTTCAGCGCCGCCGCCATCGACGCCGGATTGGCGTTGTAGCTCTCGTCGATCAGCGTCGCCTCGCCGTTGCCGATTTCGAGCGCGCGGCGGGCGCCGCGGCCGACCGCCGGCTCGATCTGCGACAGCGACAGCGCCGCCAGCGCCAGATCGGCGCCTGCGAGGGAGGCTGCGGCCAGCACCGCCAGCGAGTTCATCGCCATATGGCGGCCGGGCATGCCGAGTTTGTAGGTGACGTCATGGCCGAGGATGTCGGCGTGCACGGCCGAGCGGTCCGGATGCAGCGCGACGTCGATCAGCCGCGCGTCGGATTTCGGGTCGGCGCCGAACGAAACGATCCGGTCGATGCCACGTTTCCTGGCGCTGCGCTGCAGGCGGTCGAATTGCGAATTGTCGCGGTTGAGAACGGCGGCGCCGCCGGGCTCGACGCCGGCAAAGATCTCCGCCTTGGCATCGGCGATCGCCTCGATGCCGGCGAAGAACTCCAGATGCACCGGCTCCACCGTGGTGATGACGGCGAGCTGCGGGCGTATCATCCTGACCAGGGTCTCGATCTCGCCGGCGTGATTCATCCCGACCTCGAAGATCGCGAACTTCACCTGTGACGGACAGCGCGCCAGCGACAGCGGCACGCCCCAATGGTTGTTGAACGACGACGCCGAGGCATGGGTCGGCCCTTGCGCTTCCAGCACACGCCGCAACGCCTCCTTGGTCGAGGTCTTGCCGACCGAGCCGGTGATGGCGATCACGCGGGCATCGAGCCGCGCGCGCGATGCAATCCCCAATGCGACGAGGCCGGCCAGCACATCGTCCACCACCAGCAGCGGCGCATCGGGCGGGAATCTGTCGCGCTGGGCGGTTTCGACCACCGCGCATGCGGCGCCTGCCTTCAGCGCGGCATCGACGAAGTCATGGCCGTCATGGACGTCGCCCTTGATCGAGAAATAGGCCTCCCCCGGCGCGATGGTGCGGCTGTCGATCGAGAGGCCCGTGATCGCTTCCGGCAATGCGCCCTGGATTTGCGCGCGCATCGCCTGCGCCATGGCGGAAGATGTCCACAATGGCACCGCGCTCATGCCACCCTCGATGCAAGTGCAGATGCCACCGCATCGTGATCGCTGAACGGCAGAGTGGTGCCACCGACGATCTGCCCGGTCTCGTGGCCCTTGCCGGCGATCAAGAGCGCGTCGCCCGGCTGCAGCGCCGCTATCGCCGATCGAATCGCCTCGGCGCGATCGCCGATCTCCGTAGCGCTTTTCGCCGCGGCCAAAATCGCCGCGCGAATAGATTGCGGATTCTCGCTGCGCGGATTGTCGTCGGTGACGATGACGCGGTCGGCATTCCCGGCGGCGATCGCGCCCATCAATGGTCGCTTGCCGGCGTCACGGTCGCCGCCGGCGCCGAACACCACCACCAGCCTGCGTCTGGCGTAAGGCCGCAGCGCCTGCAATGCCTTGGCCAGCGCATCGGGCTTGTGGGCGTAGTCGACGAAGATCGGCGCGCCGTTGTGCTCGGCGACACGTTCCAGCCGGCCTTTTGCCCCCTCCAGCCCTTCGAGCGCGGCGAACACCGCCATCGGCTCGCTGCCGGTGCCGATCGCGAGGCCCGCGGACACCAGCGCATTCTCGATCTGGAATTCGCCGACCAGCGGCAGCCGTACCTGATAATGGCAGCCGTGATGTTCGAGGGTCAGTTGCTGCGCGAAACCGTCGATGTCGGCCGCGACGAGGCGAATGCCCCCGCCGGCGCCGTCGCCCTTGTCACCGACCGCAATGATGCGCAATTTGCGTGCCCGCGCCGCATCGATCACCTGCTGCGAGCAATCGTGATCCGCCGAGATCACCGCGGCGCCATCGGCGACGACCAGGTCGAACAGCCGCAGCTTTGCGTTCAGATAATGCGCGACGTCAGGATGGTAGTCCATGTGGTCGCGCGAAAGATTGGTGAAGCCGCCGGCGGCGATGCGCACGCCGTCGAGGCGGTACTGGTCGAGCCCGTGCGACGAGGCCTCGAAGGCGAGATGGGTGACGCCCTCGCCTGCGATGTCGTCGAGCTGGCGGTGCAGCGCGATCGGATCCGGCGTGGTGAGCGAGCCGTAGACGGTGCGCTTCGGCGATACCAGCCCGATGGTGCCGATGCTGGCGGATTGGTGGCCGAGCCGCTGCCAGATCTGGCGCGTGAAGGCGGCGACCGAGGTCTTGCCGCTGGTGCCGGTGACCGCCGCGATGGTGTGCGGCTGCCGCGGATGGAATTTCGCCGCGGCCAGCGCCAGCGCGCGGCGCGGATTCGGCGTGACGACGAAGGGGACGCGGATGTCATCAGGCGGATGATCGCCGGCGATCGCCACCGCACCTGCCGCAACAGCGGATTCGATGAAGCGCGCTCCGTCGGTCTTGCTGCCGGCCAGCGCGAAGAACAGGTCGCCCGGCTTCACGCTGCGGCTGTCCATCGCCAGGCCAGACACCACGACCGCTTCAGCCTGCGGGGGAAGCCTGGCGTCATCGCTGAAGAGGTCGCGAAGTCTCATTATTTTCCAGTCCGGCCGGCGCAGGCGCCGCTTCTCGATCTGAAGTTTTCCAGGGAATTTGCGGCAGCCAAGTCAGGAACTTCGAATCGGACGGCAATGAATGAGCCTTACTGGCTTCCCTTCGATGCCGCAAGAATAAGGCGCTCGGACGGCGGCAGATCGAACCGCGGCTCGACCCCCAGAAGCGGGCCGATGCGGGCGATCACCTTGCCTCCGGTCGGCACCGCGTTCCAGCCCGACGTGATGAAGCCGTGGGTTTCCGGCAGCGGTTTCGGCTCGTCCAGCATGATCAGAATCTGGTACTGCGGATTGTCGGCCGGCATGATCGCGGTGAACGAGTTCAGCACCTGCTTCTTGGAATAGCGGCCGTTGACCACCTTTTCCGAGGTGCCGGTCTTGCCACCAACATAATAGCCCTTCACGTCGGCCTTCTTGGCGGTTCCGATCTCGGCGTTGAGCCGCATCAGATGGCGCATCTTGTCCGACGTCTCGGTCCTGACCACCTTCTTTGCCATCGCGCGGGCTTCCTCTTCCGAACGCTTGAGGAACGTCGGCGGGATCAGATAGCCGCCATTGATGACGGCGTTGATGCCCATCACCGCCTGCAGCGGCGCCACCGAAAGTCCGTGACCGAAGGCGATGGTGATGGTGTTGAGTTCGCCCCAGCGCCGCGGCACGATCGGCGACGTGCTCTCCGGCAGTTCGGTGCGCAGGCGGTCGAGCTGCCCCATCTTGCGCAGGAATGCCTTGTGCGCCTCGACGCCCTGCGACAGCGCAACGCGCGCCGCGCCGACGTTGGACGAGTAGGTAAAGACTTCCGACAGCGTGATCGCGCGGCCCAGCGGGTGGGTATCGTTGATGGCGAATTTGCCGTAACGCAGCGCGCCGCGGGCATCGAACAGGGTGTTGAGATTGGCCTTGCCGGAATCCAGCGCCATCGCCAGCGTCAGCGCCTTGAAGGTCGAACCCATCTCGTAGACGCCGGTGGTCAGGCGGTTGATGCGGTCGGGATCGTGCGCCTCCTTCGGATTGTTCGGATCGAAGTCGGGCACCGACACCATCGCGACGATCTCGCCGGTCTTGACGTTGGAGACGAGGCCGGATGCCGCCTTGGCCTTGTATTTTTCCTTGGCCTTGAGCAGTTCGTCGCGCAGCGCGTGCTGGACGCGCAGGTCGAGCGACAGTTCCACCGGCCGCTGCAGGCGATCGGTGGCGAAGCCGGCGCGGTGCAGATCGGCCAGACCGTTATTGTCGAGCCATTTCTCCATCCCGGCGATGCCCTGGTTGTCGATATTGACCAGGCCGATCAGATGCGCGACTTCGGCGCCGGTGGGATAGACCCGCTTGTTCTCGCGCAGGAAGCCGATGCCGGGAATGCCGAGGCGGTGAATGTCATGCTGCTGCTTCGGGGAGATTTCACGCTTCAGCCAGACGAAGCCCTTCTTCGACGCCAGCCGTTGACGGACTTCGCCGGTGTCGAGATCCGGCAGGGTCGCGGTGAGAAGCTCGATCGCCTCGTCCTGGTCGATGATCCGGCGCGGCTCGCCGAACAGGCTGGGCGACTTGACGTCGGTGGCGAGCACCGCGCCGTTGCGGTCGACGATGTCGGGCCGGGCAGTGGCGATGCGGTCCTGCGAGGCGGTGCGGCGCGCGGCGTGATTGTCGCCGGTGGCGATCATGACCAGCCTGCCGCCGATCACGGCATAGATCGCCACGAAAGCCAGGATGGCGAACCCGACGCGGGCGCGCGCCTTCGCGGCGCGGTCGACGTTGCGCCCGTACAGCAGGCTGCGGATCAGCCGCTGCCGCCACGGTTCCGCTGGCCTGACGGGGTTCGGCGCCAAATCGGTCATCGCTGAGCCTCCGGCGCCGGCACCGAGCCCGTGACAACAGCGGCATCGGCCGCGGCATCGATGGTCTCGAGCATTGCTCCGATCGGATCCGGATCGCCCGGCTTGAAGAAGCGCGGCGGCCGCTCGGGCAGGTTCTTCAGGGAATCATATTGCGTGGCGACCAGCGGCTTCAGCGGGAGATGGCGGTCCGCGAGGCCCTGCAGCCGCTCCGGCGCATCGAGCTTGGCCCATTCCGCGCGCAGGCGGGCGACGGCGTCGCGCTGCTCGCGGATTTCCGCATGCAGCCGCAGCACGCGCTCGGTGCGCGCGGTGGATTCCATCTTGATCCGGTAGACATAGGCTGCGGCGAATACCAGCGCGGCGATCACGAAGAGGTGGATGATGCGCATGGTCAGCCTCCCCTCATCACGTCGTGGAGATTGGGCCAGGCCGGCAACGCGGCGGCGGCATGCGCGGGGGCTTCGGTGCGCTCGGCGGCGCGCAGCTTGGCCGACCGCGCGCGCGGGTTGGCGGATACCTCGTCTCCCCCGGCCGTGACCGGGCGTTTGGTCAGGATGACGAAGCTCGGCGCGGCCTGGTTCATTTCCGGCAAATGTCGCGATCCGCCGCCAGCCCTCGCCCGCGCGACCAGGAAATTCTTGACGATACGGTCTTCCAGCGAATGGAACGACACCACCACCAGCCGGCCGCCCGGTTTCAGCACGCGTTCGGCGGCCGCCAGCGCCAGATGCAGTTCGTCGAGCTCTTCGTTGACGAAGATCCGCAAGGCCTGGAAGGTGCGGGTCGCGGGATGGATTTCACCCGGCTTCGGCCACACCACCGTCGCGACGATGTCGGCCAGCGCCTTGGTGGTTTCGATCGGCGCTTCCTTGCGGGCGGCGACGATGGCCTTGGCAACCGGGCGGGAATACCGCTCTTCGCCGAAAATATAGATGATGTTGGCGAGATCCGCCTCGGAGGCCGCGGCGATCACGTCGGCCGCGGTCGGGCCGTCATGGCCCATCCGCATGTCGAGCGGGCCGCTCTGGCGAAACGAGAAGCCGCGCCCGGCCTGGTCGAGCTGCATCGAGGACACCCCGACGTCCATCACCACGCCATCGACCTCGGAGATTCCCTGCGCGGCGCAGACTTCGGCGAGACGGGAGAAGCGGTCTTCCACCAGCACGAGCCGGCCGGCCGATCGATCCACCAGATCGAATCCGGCCGCAATGGCGGACCGGTCGCGGTCGATGCCGACCACGCGGGTTCCCGCGATATCGAGAATGGCCCGGCTGTAGCCGCCCGCCCCGAAGGTGGCGTCGAGATAAATTCCGCCGTCACGGGGGTCAAGCAGGTCGACCGCCTCGCGGCCGAGCACGGGGATATGACGCGGGCCAGCCGGATTCATGCCCCGGCTCCGGGGGCGGTCCGGGGTAAACGGCGGAAACTGGACGCGATCGGACCCATTGCGCCTCAAATGTCTGCGCTTCGCCGGACTTTTCCGGTCGGAAAGCCATTTCGAGCGATTCCCGATCCCGCCTGCCCGCCATCTCAAACCCTGATTTCCCGATGGAATTTGCTGGGCTGCCATGGGATCTCAAGTGCCGGGATTTCGCGCGTCGATGCGGCCTCGGCCGTCCCCAAACCGGTTCGGCTCTTCACCCCTCAGTAACGTCAGTTAGCGTTAAGAAAACGTTGATGGATTTGGGCGGATTTCGCCGCGGGTGATGCGCCCCGCACACACCCGGCGAAAATGCGAGGCCGCGGCCGGCTCGCGCATTGCGCCGGTGACATCGTAAAGGAATAGTAAACGCGGTTCCCCTTGAAGGCGCACTGTCGCCGTTCTCCTGCCCGGATTGATCTGTCCTATGCCGCCCGGTTCGTTCGCATCCAACGGTATTGATTCGAAGCGTCGCGCCGTCCCGCTGCCGAGGACCAACGCGAACATGAAGACCTTTACCCCGGATTCCTCAATCGCCTCCGACGTCATCCCGTCGGTGAATTTCGGCGAGCGGAACAAGGGCCGCCTGCCCGACATGATCGTGCTGCACTATACCGGGATGCCCGATGTCGAGGGCGCGATCGCGCAATTGTGCACGGCAGGCACCGACGTATCAGCGCATTACATCGTGCTGGAGGACGGCCGCATCGTGCAATGCGTCCCTGAAGCCAAGCGCGCCTGGCATGCCGGCGTGGCGGTCTGGGCCGGCGAGGAGGACATCAATTCCTGTTCCATCGGCGTCGAGATCGTCAATCGCGGCCATGACTGGGGCTATCCGGATTTTCCGCTGCGCCAGATCGCCGCCGTGATCGCGCTGTGCCGCGGCATCATGCTGCGCCGCCAGGTGCCGTCGCATCGCGTGCTCGCCCATTCCGACGTCGCCCCTTCCCGCAAGAAGGATCCCGGCGAGAAATTCCCCTGGCATTCGCTCGCCAATTCCGGCGTCGGCCACTGGGTGCAGCCGGCCCCGATCGTGCGCGGCGAAACCATGAAGCTCGGCAGCCTCGGCGACGACGTGCTCGGCCTGCAGCAGGCGCTGGCCAAATACGGCTACGGCATTCCGACGACAGGAAAATATGACGCGCCCACCATGGAAGCGGTCACCGCCTTCCAGCGTCACTTCCGCCCAGCCCGCGTCGACGGTGTCGCCGATCATTCGACGCTGGTGACCCTGCAGGCGCTGCTGGAAACATTGCCGGCCGAGGCCGTGGCCGTCGCGGCCAAGTAGCAGCAGGCCAATTCGGCCCGGCGATTGACCTTGCTCAAGCCGGGCGGCCGTGTTTTCGGCGACAAGTCGCGCCGGCGGGCATGAGCACGGAAATCAACGATGTCATTTGAGCGCATCCTGCGCTGGGCTCTGGTCGCGATCGCCATTACGGGGCTGACCGCGGGTATCCTCGCCTGGCTGGCCGGTCGGCCGGAACTGGCCGACCTCTGCTGGACGCTGGCGACCGCACCCGTGGTGGCGGGGCTGGCGGTCTCGATCGTCAGGGATTTCCTCGCGGGCCGGTTCGGCGTCGATGCGATCGCGCTGGTGTCGATGAGTGCGGCGCTGGCGCTCGGCCAGCCGCTGGCCGGCGCCGTGGTCGCGCTGATGTATTCCGGCGGCAATGTGCTGGAGGATATCGCGATCGCCCGCGCCGAGCACGATCTGCGCGCGCTGGTCGATCGCGCGCCGCGCGAGGCGCGCCGCCAGGTCGATGGCCGCATCGAGCAGGTGCCGGTCGACGCGGTGGCGATCGGCGACCGCCTGCTGGTGCATGCCGGCGAAGTCGTGCCGGTCGACGGCGTCGTCACTTCGGATGCCGCCGAGATCGACGAGTCCGCCCTGACGGGCGAGCCGATCCCGGTGGCGAAGGCGCGCGGCGGCGCCATCCTGTCCGGCGCCCTCAACGCCGGCGCGACCTTCGAGATGACGGTGACCGCGGTGGCCGGCGAAAGCACCTATGCCGGCATCGTCAAAATGGTCACCACGGCGCAGACCGCCAGGGCGCCGTTCGTGCGGCTGGCCGACCGCTACGCGCTGGTGTTCCTGCCGGTCACGCTGGCGCTGGCTTTCGTGGCGTGGTGGATTTCGGGCGATCCGTTGCGCAGCCTCGCGGTGCTGGTGGCGGCGACGCCGTGTCCGCTGATTCTGGCCGCGCCGGTCGCCTTCATCGCGGGCGTCGCCCGGGCGGCGCGGCGCGGCATTCTGGTCAAGGGCGGCGGCGCGCTGGAGGCATTGGCGCGGGCGCATACCGTGCTGTTCGACAAGACCGGCACGCTGACGGTCGGCGGCGCGCGGCTGTTGTCGGTCGAGGTGGCGCCGGGCGAGACCGCCGAAGAGGTGCTGCTGCTGGGCGCCTCGCTCGAACAGGCCTCGCATCATGTGGTCGCGGGCGCCATCGTTCAGGCCGGCACCGAGCGCGGCCTGCGCCTCAAGCTGCCCGAGCAGGTGCGGGAATCCATGGGCTCGGGCCTGCACGGCGTGGTCGAGGGACGGCGGGTCAGCGCCGGTTCGCGCGAATTCGTCCTCGCGGCTTCACAACCTCCGGAATGGGTTACGCGGGCGATCCGGCGCGCCTCGTGGCGATCGGCGCTGATCGTGTTCGTCGCCGTCGAGGGGCGGCCGATCGGCGCCTTGCTGCTGGCCGACGAACTTCGTTCCGATACGCCGCGCGCGATCCGGCTGCTGCGCGAGGCCGGCATCGCCCGCATCGTCATGGTCACCGGCGACCGCGCCGGCGCCGCGCAGGCGATCGGCGCCGCCCTCGATCTCGACGCGGTACTGGCCGAGCGCGCGCCCTCCGACAAGGTTGACGCGGTGCGTTCGGAGCAGCGGCTGCATCCGACCATCATGGTCGGGGACGGCATCAACGACGCCCCGGCGCTGGCGGCGGCCGACGTCGGGATCGCACTCGGCGCGCGCGGCGCCAGCGCCTCGTCGGAAGCCGCC
>NZ_JAUYQU010000229.1 GCF_030697065.1 Bradyrhizobium sp. | reverse complement strand
TCGGTCACTATTTCACGCATCCAAAGCGCGGTTCGGCCGAAAGCGTTTTTTTCGCCAGCGCCAACAGGAACAAGAAATCGATCACGGTCGACATCTCGACCGAGCAGGGCCAGGGGTTGATCCGGGGGATGGCGGCGAAAGCCGACGTGCTGATCGAGAATTACAAGGTCGGCACGCTGGCGCGATATGGCCTCGATTATGCGTCGCTCGCCCGGATCAATCCGGCGCTGGTGTATTGCTCGATCACGGGCTTCGGCCAGACCGGACCGCTTCGCAACCGTCCGGGATACGATCTGGTTTTCCAGGCGATGTCCGGGCTGATGAGCGTGACGGGAGCCGAAGGCCGCGAGGGCGGACCGCAGCGGGTCGGGTTCGTGGTTTCCGATTTCACCGGCGGCATGTATGCGGTCGTATCGATCCTCGCTGCACTGCATTATCGGACCGCGAGTGGCGCCGGCCAGCACATCGATCTGTCGCTGCTCGATACCCAGGTCGCGGCGCTTTCCCACATTGCCAGCAATTACCTGATGACCGGGAATATTCCGCTTCGCCACGGCACCGGGGCGCCGCAAGGCACGCCGTCGCAACTGTATCGTTGCGCCGATCGCGAGATCGTCGTCGTCGTCGGCAACGAGGAACAGTTCGCCGATCTGTGCGGTGTGCTCGGATTTTCCGGCATGACGGCAGACAAGCGGTTCTGTTCGAACAGCCAGCGGCTGGCCCACAAGGGCGAACTGAATGCGATTATCCAGGGGGTCCTGCTGACGCGCGATTCCGATGAATGGCTCGCGCTGCTGGAGCGGGCGAATGTTCCGGCCGGACCGGTGCTGGACATGGCGGGCGTGTTCGGTCATCTGCAAATCCGGGATCGCGGCATGCGGATAGGTCCCGGCGAGATTGAAGGCAGCCATCTGGCGCATATCGCCAATCCGATGAAATTCTCGGCCTCGCCCGTCAGTAGCTACCGGGATGCGCCCGCGATCGGCGCGCACACCGACGAGGTGCTGGCCGACTGGATGGGCTTGGCGCCGCAGGAGATCGGTCGGCTGCGTGCATCGAAAACGATCTAGAGGCTGAAATCGTGGACCCGTTGATCATCGAAGCAAGGGTGAACGAGTACGCCACACGCAACAGAAACCGCAACGTGCCGTGGCTGCCGGGCGAGATCGCGAGCGATGCGACGGCGTGTTTCGAGGCCGGCGCCAGCATCGTCCACTTTCATGGCCGGGATGCCGGTGGCTTGCCGGACAACCGATTCGAAACCTGCCGCGATACGATCCTCGCCGTCAGGGAACAGTCGCCGATCCTGGTTCATCCCAGTCTTGGCTATCTCACTGTCGCATCCTCTTTCGAGGAGCGTTTTGCCAACACGCAGCGACTGGCCAGCGTCCCTGCGACACGGCCCGATTTCGTGCCGATGGACATGGGTTCGGTCAATGCCGACCTGTTCGACGCCCGCACCCCGGCGTTCCGCTCACCCGGCACGGTTTATGTCAACGGCACGGACATGCTGATTGCGCTTTCGCAGCGTCTGCGCCAGGCCGAAATCAAGCCGTCGCTGGTAGCCTGGAATGTCTCGTTTATCCGGCAGATCGAGGCGTTTTCCACGATGTCGCTGCTCGACGCGCCGCTGTTTGTCAGCTTGGTACTGACGGACAAGATCCTGATCGCAGGCCATCCCGGCACGGCCGCGGGACTGGATGCCTACCTCGCCTTCCTGCCGAAGAATGTGCCGACGGCATGGGCGGTGACCTATATCGGCGGCAGGCTGGACGCGCTGCTGGACAAGATCATCCTCGCGGGTGGCCACATTCAGGTGGGGCTTGGCGACTATCCCTATTCGGAGGATGGCTGCCCGACCAATGCCGCCGTCGTCGCAAGCATCGCCAGGCGGGCCAGCGAGCTTGGGCGTCCGGTCGCCGCGCCGGCCGATACGCGCGAGATCCTGCAGCTTCCGAATCGGCGGTAAGTTCTATATCGCGTAGCGGGTGGTCAGGCCCTTGTATCGGAACCAACTGGAATGGTCGCCAAGTCGACCGGCATTCAGACCGGTAAAGCCACCAGAGCGAGCCGGACCGTGCCTCCGGCTTCGCCGGACAAGCGGCGCGATCTGCTGGAGTCCGGCGCCCTGGACTTCCAGCCGCGGTATGCGCGGGTCGCGCAATCATTGATCGAGGATATCGCGTCCGGCAAATTTCCCGTGGGCAGCCTGATCGCCACGGAGGCGGATCTTTGCGACCGCTTCGGCGTGTCCCGCAACACGGCGCGTGCCGCGCTGGCGGTCCTGTCCGACATGGGGCTTGTGACGCGTCACGCCGGCATAGGCACCTTTGTTCGCAGTGTGACCGCCGATGCCCGCTACGTGCAGGAAGCCGAGTCGGTTTCCGCGCTGTTTCCGAATATCGAAGCGACCGAACAGCGGACGCTTTCGGAATGCATGGTCAAGGCAGATGCCAGCCTGGCCAAGCTGCTGGATTGCCGGCGAGGCGAGCAATGGAAACAAATAGAATCGCTGCGCTCGATCCGGAAGCACCAGCTTCCTGTCGCCTACTCGCATCTTTATCTGCCACCGTATCTGGCGAATTTGAGCAATCACTTCGATCGCCTCAGGGCGCCGGCCTACACGGTGATCGACCGCAAATCGAAATCGCGGGTTTTCAAGATGTTCCAGGAGACGAGTGCCTGTCCGGTGCCGAAGATCGCGGCGCGGCGGCTCGGGGTGGAGGATCAGTCGCCCGGGATGCAGATCATTCGCCGCTATTTCTCCGAAGACGCAAAGACCGTCTTGATTTCGAAGACCATTTATCCTGCCGGGCGATATAGCTTCTCGTTCGCTATCAAACTGCTTCGGTCCTGACGATGATGGTGATGTGAGCGAACGCAGGTTTATGGATCTCGCAGACGTTTGACGTTCTGCGCAGCAGCCTTGAGCGGACACCCCGTTGAAATCCGGCACGCTTCTCAAACACGGCGCCGATGGTTACCGTGCCGGCGGCACGGCTTCGATCAGCTTGCCGGTAAACACGACGGGCCCGGTGGCGACGCCGGTCGGCGAACCGCCTTCGGGCTCGAGCGTCACGGCATAGGTCGCCTCGTTCACCGTATCGGCGTCATACGACTGAAGCACCGGTCGCGTGGTGAAGTCATCACCGCCGATCACGCCCAGCGAACGCGCCCCGGGCAGCTTGTCGGACACCAGCCACAGCTCAAAACTCTTGCCCGGCTCGGGCGCGGCCCCTACCCGGCGCACGGTGAAGTTCTTGCTGGTGGCGTCCACCGTGAGGATGAAGGCGGGAGACGCGCTGTCCTTCTGCAGCAGCGCGACATACTGCCCCGACGGTGGCGGGATCACCGTGGTCTTCACCTCGACCACCTGGGTGCGCACCTTCGGGCGAAGACCCTCGGGAAGCCGGTCCGGCGCAAAGAGCTGGGTGGCGATCATCGCGACCAGGGCCGCGGCTATCGCGGTCGTCAATGTGGCCACGTTGCGCCAGCGCCGGGCCCGGGCGGACAACTGGATGACCTTGGACGTGTCGACCGGGGCGGCGGGCTCGCTGACGTCGGTGGGCGGCGGCGCCGACTGCGCGTCGGGAAGGAGCAACGGCGATTGCGGTTCGGAATGTCCGATCGCGGCCTTGATCCTGTCCCAGACCTCTGGCCTCGGCTCGACCGATCCGACCATCTGGTTGAGGCCGCCGAGCTTCTGCTGCCACGCCTCGACCAGCACCATGAACTCCTTGTCCACGGACATCATGGTCTCGACCTGCGCGCGCTCGTCGGCATCGAGGGTGCCGAGTGCGTATTCCGCGGCGAGCGCGATATGGTCTTCGCTGTAGGCCATCATTCAGAGTCCAAGACACTCCCGGATATCCATCATGCTGCGGCGCAGCCATGTCTTCACCGTGTTCACCGGTGTCTCGAATTTCGCCGCCAGCTGCTCGCGGCTCCAGCCATTGTAATAGGCCAGCAGCACCAGCTTTTGGCGGTCCGGCTCGAGGCGTCCGACGCACTCCAGAAGCCGTTTCAACTCTTCCGTCATTTCCCGGCGCGCCAGCGGATCCGGGCTGTCGGCCGCCACTTCCATGGCCGAGGGCTCCTCTTCGATCGACACTTCGGTCCGCTTGCGAACGACATCGATGGCCCGGTTTCGGGCGATCGACGCCATCCAGGTGATCGGCGACGACAGCCCGGGATTGAACTGCCCGGCGTTATTCCAGATCTTGACGTAAGCCTCCTGAAGGACCTCCTCGGCGAGATCCTGTCGCCGCAAGATACGCAGCACCACGCCGAATAGTTTCGCGCGCGTGGCGGCGTAAAGCCGCTCGAAAGCGGCCTCATCCCCCTTCGCAACTGCGGCAATCAGCCAGACCAGCTCAGCTGGCGTCAGCATTCAGCGTCCCCAAAATCGCGAAGCCCTATCGCTCCTCGAGCCACCGGAGCGGCGGTCCTGACAAATCGTATCATACCTTGCGCCTGACGTGGCCACCAAGTCGGCGATGACGGGGCTGTGGACAGCCAATAACAAACCCGGACCTTGCGGCCCGGGTGCTGGTGGTACGTCGCCAAAGGCGGCCGGGAAACGGTCAGGCGATGGCTCCGATGCGGGCGCGCATCAGGCCGATGCTGTCGAGATCGGCCTGCTCCCGGGCACTCTCTTCGGCCCGCTCGCGCGCCTGGTCGCGCTCGTCCAGCAGTTCGACCTTCTTGAGCTCATCGAAGGCTTCGCCCAAAAGTCCCTTGGCGTCTTCGAGCTGTATTCGCAGTTCGTCGGCGGAGCGGGTCAGGTTTTCGCGCCGCTGGATCGCCGCCTTGGCATAGGTCGGGTAGGCGAAATGCGTGGGATCGTTGATCCCGGCGCGCTCCTGCTCGGAATGGATTTCGCGCTCGAGATCGACCGACATGCGCTGGAAATCGGCGATCATGCCCTCGATCTGGGCGACCCTTCGGCGCTTCTCGTCGACCTGAAATTTCTTCAGGCGGATCAGCGTTTCACGTGACTTCATCGACTCGTACTCCCCAGAAGTCCCGGTCTGAACGCGGGACGGAACCGGCATCCCCAAATGAAGTCATAAGGGCCCCACCGGCAGCATTACTCATGTCGCGCGGATCATGGCCCGACAAAGTTAGCGTTCCGTTTCCAAATCCTCGAGGATTTTACCAAGTTGGCCGTATCCCTCGATCAGGCTGGTGACTTCGTCCTTGGCCTGGCGCAGGAAGCTCTCCAGCGGACCGTGCAGCTTGATCGCCTCGTCCACCTCCGGGCTGGAGCCCTGGCGATAGGCCCCGAGCCGGATCAGTTCCTCCATGTCCGCATAGGTCGCCATCACCTGGCGGGCCCGGGTGATGACGGGCAGAAAGGCCGGATCGGCGGATTTCGGCATGGTGCGGGACACCGATTTGAGGATGTTGATCGCCGGAAAACGGCCGCGCTCGGCAATCGCGCGCTGCATCACGATATGGCCGTCCAGGATGCCGCGGACCGCGTCCGCGATCGGCTCGTTGTGGTCGTCGCCGTCCACCAGCACCGTGAAGATGCCGGTGATGGTGCCGATTCCAGTGCCCGGACCGGCGCGCTCCAGCAGCTTCGGCAGTTCGGTGAACACCGTCGGCGTATAGCCCTTGGCGGTCGGCGGCTCGCCCGCAGACAGTCCGATCTCGCGCTGCGCCATCGCAAACCGCGTCACCGAATCCATCAGGCAGAGCACGTCCTTGTCCTCGTCGCGGAAGTATTCGCAGATCGCCAGCGTCAGGTAGGCCGCCTGCCGCCGCATCAGAGCGGGCTCGTCCGAGGTCGCCACCACCACCACCGATCGCGCCAGGCCGGCGTCGCCGAGATCGTCCTGCAGAAACTCCTGGACCTCGCGGCCGCGCTCGCCGACAAGGCCGATCACCGTGATGTCGGCATCGACATTGCGCGCCAGCATCGACAGCAGCACCGACTTGCCGACGCCGGAGCCGGCGAAGATGCCCATCCGCTGGCCGCGGCAGCAGGTCAGGAACGTATTGAGCGAGCGCACGCCGAGATCGAGCGGCGTGCCGACCCGCTTTCGCGAATGGGCCGGCGGCGGCGAGTTGCGATAGGGCATCGGCGAGGGCCCCTGCGCCAGCGGCCCCTTGCCGTCGATCGGCTCGCCCATCGCGTTGATGACCCGGCCGAGCCATGCCGCCGACGGCCGCACCTGGCTGGCGGCATTGGCGATCACCGCGCGGCAGCCGCGCCGCACGCCTTCGAGGCCGGCGAACGGCATCACCACGGCATTGTTGCCGGAAAAACCGATCACCTCGGCGGGGATCAGGCGATTGCCGCCGGTCTCGATCACGATCCGGGCGCCGACCGACATCGCATGGATCGGTCCGGCGATCTCGACCATCAGGCCGCGGACCCCGACCACCCGGCCATAGATGTTGACGCCGTCGATGTCGCCGATCTGTTCGGCAAGCGCCTTCATTGCGAAAACCTTAAGTTTCCGCGCATTTTGGCCCTGCCCTTAACTTGGTGTTTACCCGCATCGTTAATCATTACGTCACTGTCTTTGGTGACTGAGAGCGCTTGCCGTCAGAAGAAGGGCGAGTCGCAGGAGTCGGTTAGGCCCGTCTCTTAATGTGGAACTTGAACGGGAGTGGTTACGAAAATCTACTTTGATGCAATATCTTAGGGCGATTCGACGAAAATTGCACGGATAGAGCTTGCAGACGGGAATCAGATTTTGTTAACCATATGTCGTCAGGATCCGAATCAGTTGTCAAAGGCGTTTTGTGAGTGCCGCAAGTGCGGCCGACCTGACGCCCGGAGCGGCGACTATAGGGGACTGGCATGCGCGTTTTGCTGATAGAAGATGATAGCGCCGTTGCGCAGTCGATCGAACTGATGCTCAAATCCGAGAGCTTCAACGTCTATACGACGGATCTCGGGGAGGAAGGCGTCGATCTCGGCAAACTATACGATTACGACATTATCCTTCTCGACCTCAACCTGCCCGACATGTCCGGTTACGATGTGCTGAAGCAGCTTCGGGTGTCGAAGATCAAGACCCCCATTCTGATCCTCTCCGGCCTCGCCGGCATCGAGGACAAGGTCAAGGGTCTCGGCGTCGGCGCCGACGACTACATGACCAAGCCCTTCCACAAGGACGAACTGGTAGCCCGCATCCATGCGATCGTGCGCCGTTCCAAGGGCCACGCCCAGTCGGTGATCCAGACCGGCGACCTCGTGGTCAATCTCGACACCAAGACGGTAGAAGTCGGCGGCCAGCGCGTGCATCTGACCGGCAAGGAATACCAGATGCTGGAGCTGCTCTCGCTCCGCAAGGGCACCACCCTCACCATGGAAATGTTCCTCAACCATCTCTACGGCGGCATGGTCGAGCCCGAACTGAAGTTCAGCGACGTCTTCATCTGCAAGCTGCGCAAGAAGCTCGCCAACGCCTCCGTAGGCCGCAACTTCATCGAGACCGTCTGGGGCCGCGGCTACGTGCTGCGCGAGCCGCATGAAGTCGAAGAGCGCATTCCCGCCTGATCACAGGTTTTACCCGAGAGCCTGACCAGCTCTCGTCTCCCCGGACTGGACCCCGCCGCGAATGGCGGGGTTTTTGTTTGTGGGGCAAGCGCCTGCAGCCGGTTACGCGGCAGCGATGGCCTTTTCGATGTCGTGCACCGCGTGGCCGGTGAGATCCTTGGAGATTTCACCGCGCAGCACGTCTGACAGCTTCTTGTGGTAGCTCTTGCGCAACTCGCCGAGGGTGCGCGGCGCCGCGATGATGACGAGATCGGAAATCTCGCCCTGCAGCACCCGCTTGTTGAGCATTTCGGCGATCCCACCGGCAAAGCCGTCTTCCGCGGCCTGGCCGCCGTCGGGATTGGCGGAGCTGTTCTGATGGCTGGCGCCCGATCCCTTGTTGACGCTGTCCACGTCCGCTTCGGGCATCGCCGTCAGCGCGGGATTGGCCTCGTCACCGGTATTCTGGAACAGATTGAGCTTCTCGCCGTCGGCGACGGCCACGGTTGTTCCCTTGGGTAACAGCATGAATTCTCCGCAAGTGTGAGGGGTGTCCTCAAACCAATGGATCAGTGGCTGCTAAGTTCCGCCCCGTGGCCTCTGAAGGGTGTTACGCAACCTGGTTCATCCCCTGCGCTGACGGCGCGCGGACCACCTCCCTCGAAAAGACCATGAACTTCGACACCGCGGCATCGCTTTCCCGGAGCGCGAAATGTTCGGCGAGTGCAACATCGATCTCCGCGACCGACAAGGGACGGCTCAGAAAGTAGCCCTGGACCGTCGTGCAGCCCATCCCGGCCAACATGCGAAGTTGCTCCTCTTCCTCGACCCCTTCGGCCACGATGTCGAGACCAAGCGCATGGGCCAAGCTTACGATGTTCCTGACGATCGCCAATGTCCGGGGTCTCGTCAGCATGCTGGCTACGAACGACCGGTCGATCTTGAGCGTGTCGATCTCGTAGCGATCGAGGTAGCTCAGCGATGAATAGCCCGTTCCGAAATCGTCCAGAGCGACGCGGACGCCCAACTCCCTGATGCCGCTCAATACCAGTTCGATATGCTCCGGGCGACGAAGGAATATAGCTTCCGTCACTTCGAGTTGCAGATCATGCGCGCCGAGAGCGGCCGTCGTCAGTTCCTTCTGCAGATCGGCAACGAAGCGCGGATCCTGCAACTCGCTTCCGGACACGTTGACTCCAAGACGCAGCTTCAAACCCGGAAAGCGATCGCACCAGGTCCGCATCTGGCCAAACGCCTCCCGCAATACCCAGCGCCCGATTTCCCTGATAACGCCGGTTTGCTCGGCCGCCGCAATGAATTCGAGCGGGGACACGATTCCGCGCGTCGGATGCTGCCACCGGATCAGGGCTTCCACTCCCACAATCTCGCCCGTGCTCGCACTGCAAATGGGCTGATAGACCAGAAAGAACTCGTTGCGCATGAGGGCATTCTGCAGGTCCGTCTGCAGCCTCAGCGCCTCGACCGCGCTGTCGTGCATGGAGCCTGCGAAGATCGCGTAGCTGCCCTTGTCGTGGCGCTTCGCCTCGTACATGGCGATGTCCGCATCACGCAACAATTCTTCCGGCGTACGATAAAGCGCCGTGGCCTGGACCACGCCGATGCTGCAGGACGAAAACACTTCCTGCTTACCGATCCACATCGGCTGCCTCATCGCCTCGATGATGCGGCGGGCGGTAGAAGCCGCGGAAGTAACTCCCTCGTCGTCTTCGATCAGCACGGCGAATTCGTCACCTCCGATGCGCGCGAGGGTGTCCTGGCGGCGCAAACAGGTTTCGAGACGTCGCGCCACCTCCATCAGCAGGAGGTCGCCCGCCCGATGACCAAGACTGTCATTCACCATCTTGAAGCGGTCGAGATCGATGAACAGCACCGCGCAACGAAAGTCCTGATCGCTTTCCAGACGGCTCAGTGAAACGATGAGACGGTCCATGAAGTAAGGGCGATTGCGCAGTTTCGTCAGGTCATCGTGAAACGCCGTGTAGAGCAGTTGATCCTCGATGCGCTTCCGCTCCTGAATTTCGGCTCCCAGCGCCTGATTGGCCGCCTCTGCCACGCGCGCCCGCAACGTTGTCTCTTCCACATGCTTGCGATCGGTCACGTCGCGCTGCACGGACACCCAGTGAGTGAACCAGCCACGTTCATCGGCGACGGGGGCAATACTGAGTTCCACCCAGAACTCGGTGCCGTCTTTTCGACGGTTGAGCAGTTCGACTTCGACCGGCTTCCAGGCGGCGAGTGCCGCCCGCAATCGTGCCAGCGCCTCCTTGTCGGTTCGTTCGGCCTGCAGCAGCCTGGGCGTAAGTCCGATCACTTCCTCCTCGGAGTAGCCGGTCGTTCTGGTAAAGGCGGCATTGCAGTAGACGATGCGCGGTCCGGGAAGATCGATCGGCTCCGCTTCGGTGATAAGGACGGAGTCGTTGGCATTGATGACGACGGACTCAAGCAATCGAAGGCGTTCCATCTTCGAGCGCCGGGCGATGGCTTCCCGCCCGTTTGCTTCGCGACATGCCTGCCATTCCAGGACGAACGAGATCTGCGAAGCGTGGGTGCGCAAGACATAGGTCGTGGCTCCGTTGAGCCCCGCATGCGGCGCCGTGTCGGCCACGACGAGAAAGCCGCCGATCTTCCCGGCGCCGCGCGCAATCGGCAGCGCCGCGACAAACCTGATGACTGGATGCGCGGCCCCAAAAAGCCTGCCATCTTTCGGCAGCAGCCTGCGCTCATCATTGCTGTCGTTCACGATCAACAGGCCAGCGGGATCAAATCGCACCGCTTGCGCCAGTATCCGCAGGCCGGAGCTTTCGACTGAGCCATGCAGGCCAAAGTACGCGGACACTTCAAGTTCGCCGGTTGCCGCCTCGAGAAAAAGGACCGCCATCGGGCAGTCCGCCGCGTGCGCCACGCTGCGCGTCAATTGAACGAGTTGTGCCTGCGTGTCTGCACGGTCCGAATTTCCGGTTAACGAACCAGCCGGCGGCGGAGAATCGTCCATGAATGCCTTTGGTGCAGCCGCACGGCGGCGGGTGCCGGGTCGCGGAAGGCCCGGCACAGGACGCTACTCTCGGCGGGTTAAGGAACCTCCGCTTTCGCCAGTGCATTTCGGAGGCGTGGAACCGCCCGCCGCGCCCGCTACAGCGTCTTCAGATACTCGATCAGGTCGTACCGCTCCTCATCGGACAGCGCGCGGCCGATCACGCCGTTCTTGTAGGTTTTCATGTCCTGTCCTTTATCGGCCTCCAGCGAATGTCCCATCACGCTGTTGCCGTTGATGGCCTTGCCGTGGCTGTCGGACTCCTGGAACATGGTTTCGCCGGTCTGGCAGGATTTGTCGCCGCCGGCGGGCACCCGGAAGCCGACATCCTTGGGATCGAAATCCCGCGCGCCCAGGCAGAACTGCTTCGGGCGTTCGGCCGCGGGCTTCAGCATCCAGTACAGCGAGGGCACCGAGCCATTGTGGATGTAGGGCGCCGTCGCCCAGACGCCGTTCAGCGGCCGGGCGCGATAGATCGGCTTCTCCGGCGACGCTGCGGGGTTGGGACAGTTGCTGCGGTCGCCCCACAACTCGCTGATCGCGGGCTCCTGGATGTTGTTGTCCTTGATCCATTTCTGGGCAACCTTGTCGACGAGGATCATCAGCGCGATCGAGAACGGCATGCTGGTCGAGGAATAGGTCGCGAGGTTCTTGCACCCCCAGCGCTCGCCGAGATCGCGCGACGGCTGCAGGTCGAGGAATCCCGGAATCTGAACCTGCCGGGTTTGCAGCACGTTGGCCTGCGCCGGGTCGGTTCCGATATGCGCGACCGGCTTCTGAATCTCATCCAGCACCCAGCCGCCTTTCGGATCCTGTTTCCAGCGCTTGTCGGTCCAGAAACTCTTGTCCGGAAACTGCCTGTCGAACTGGGGATCCTTGACCGGTCCGAGGTGACACTCAGCGCAGATCTCGGCGTAAAGCGCGCGGCCCTTGGCGACACGCTCGGGCTTGATCTTCCATGCGTCATCATCGGGGAACAAATGCGACGGCCATGCCGGCGCGTAAAGCCCGGCGAAATCCTTTGGATTTCGGCCGAACGGATCCGGACCGCGCAACATCGCTTCGATGCGCACCAGATTTTCAAGCGCAACGGACGAACTGAACAGCTTCTCCGGCGGATGATCGGGTGACAGATTGACCAGCGCCGCGACGCCCAGCGCCTCGCCGGCATTGCGGATCAGCGGCTGTTCGATCGACGCATCATACTGCGCCCACCAGAACCAGGGTACGGTCCAGACCGGCGGATAACTGACCGGCGCATCGTTGGCGTGGATGTTGTCGGCATAGTCGGACAGGCCGCTTGCCGCCAGATCGGTATAGAAGACCTGGGTGCCGATCCGGTTCAGCGCGTCGAGCCGGCCGTAGCCTTCATCGGTGTCTTTCTGGCCCTTCGCCTTCAGCGTCTTCGCGGTAATTTCGATCTGGGATTTCAGGAAATCGGCGACCTCCTTGAGCCCCTGCTTGAGCTTGTTGCGATCATCCTTGCTGGATTCGGAACCGAGCACGCGGTCGGCGAAGCGGTCGAACCGGCCCGGCACCATCAGCGTGTAGAAGATCGCAAGGCCGGTCGCGCTTTCGAGCTTGCGCAGTTCCAGCATGGCCGCGCCGCCGTCGAAGCGCACGCTGACGTCCTTGTAGCGGAGGCTTCCGGTGTGACAGGCCGCACAAGTCAGCCCGATCCTGTCGGAGTCGGGCTCGCCGGTCCCGGGATTGATGACGGGGGTCATGCGCGAGAATCCGACCGGCAGGCCGTCGAAATTCTCGGCCGGCGTCGGCCGCAACCCGGCCACGGTTTCCGGAGCAGGCTCGGTCTTGACGCCGGGCGTGTTGACAAAGCCGAAGCGGCGCAGGGTCGCGGCGTCCGCGCGGACCGTTTTCGGACTCGGAATGAAACCCATCCGCTCCAGATAATGCGGGTCCGCCAGCCGGCCGGGCGAGGTGAACAAATAAAGCCCCGGCTGTTCCAGCGCCACGAACCACGCGTAGGGCACCGGGAACGTCGCGGTGCCCTGGCTCGCATGGTGGAACCAATGACGGTCCTCGGTCGACCAGTTCTGGTCGAGCCAGTGCGCGGATTTCACAGGGGCGAAATCCGGCAGCGGCGGCGGCAGCAACTGCGCCAGCGGCGGAATGAGCTTGCCGACCTGATTGGGAAATTCGGCGATCGCCACGATCGCCGCGACGGCCAGCGCAACCAGCCAGACCGCGGCTTTCAGGATCTTGCGCAACGGACCCGGTGCCGGCGCACTCGCCTGCGCCGCCAGCCGCGCATTGATTCGGTCGGGCAGCCGCCGGTCGACGAACAGCGTCCTGACCTCGGTCACGCTGAGGTAGCGCTTGTCGCCCTCGCCCTTGCCCATGATATCCAGCAGGACCGGCCATTCGCCGTTCATCAGCAGCCGGTCGAACCAGCGCCTGTGGCCCTTGGCGCGATCGAAATTCGCATTCATGTAGGTCTTGATCTGGCTGCCGGTCAGCCCGCGCTCGGTGCCGCCACACGGATCCGGCCATTCGCTGCCGAACTCGGCGAGCCGCGCGATCTCGCTCTCATGCACCTCGGCGGACGCGTCCAGGATGCGCGAGCCGACGCCATGCTTGTCCAGCGGGCCATTGCGCAGCGCGTCGAGTTCGGCTCCGGACCACCAGCTCTTCAACAGGCGCAACGGACTGAAGCCGTTGGCCACCAAGGCCACCGGGTAGGTCTTCAAGCCGACCACTTTCTTCTGCAGCCCGGTCTTGCCGCTGGCGGCCTCGACGGTCTTGCAAAGCTCCGGAATCGGCACGACGTGGCCACCGACGAACCCCTCCGATACGACGGCGCGCAGGAAGGGACACGGATTGTCGGGCGAAACCTCGGGGCCCGGCGCTGACCCGCCGTTCGCAAACCTATTGCTGCTGTGGTCCTGCATGGCTGAATCCTGAAAATAGCAAAATTTTGAAAAGTACCGACGATCAAAATATCAAACTGACTCGCCGCGCTTTGAAAAGGCGAATCTAATTGCCGAAACGCTACCTTAGGCTGCAGAGGAGTTTTGGCGGAATCCGAACCTCTGTCAACTGGAGACCGGCAAGGGAGTCCTGCAAGGCGGACACTCTCCGCGCAGGTATGATCGTTTCCGGGCCGGCCGGCCAGATCGCGGGAAATTGACCCGACCCGGCGCGGCGCCGCCCCCGAAGCCCGCCTTACGAATTCGCGGTGAGCTTTGAGCCGGACTCGACGAGGGTCAGGTTGCGCAAGGGTACGCCGGCCTTCAAAAGTCCGTCGCGATAATGGGCGGTGTCGGCCGCGCACTTCCAGCGGAAATTCCTCAAATGCCGCTCGACGGTCAGGCCCGGAAAGCTGGCCAACAGGACTTCGACCGCCTTGGCCGCTTCCTCGGTCCGGTCAAGTTGCGCCAGCGCCGCCGCGCGCACGCAAAGCACCTGGAGGTGATTGGGATTCAGGTACAGGGCTTCCCGGGCCCAGGACAGCGAAGCGTCATACTGCCGGAGCAGATAGTGGCTGAACGCATTGAACACGGGCCATTGGTATCGGGGGTCGCTGTTGCCCTGCTGAACCGCCGTCGAGAACAGTTCGATGGCCTGCCGGTGCTCACCGATCACCATATGGCATATGCCGAGCACGCCGCGCGCACCCATGTCATAGGCGTTCAATCCAACCGCCTTCCGCGCGGCCTCCATCGCCGCATCGTGATTGCCTTCCATCGCGTTCAAATAGGACAGGATTGAAAATGCGAATGACGAACGGGGATCGAGCCGGACACTGCTTTCCGCGAGATCCAGCGCCTCCTTCCACAATTCGCGGGTGCTCCTGATCCATCCAAAGTGCACGCCCTGCGTCAGGATGGTGGCAAGATAGGCGCGCGCGATGGACAGCGCCGGATCGAGCGCGATGGCTTCCCTGAACAAATCGATCGAGGCTTCGTAGTCCGCCTTGGTCGGCTTGTAATAGTGCGAAAGCCCCCGCAGGAAGCGGTCCCACGCGGTCAGGTCGGTCGACGACCGGGCCGGTGCGGACGCTTCGGCACGGTAGATCTCCGTCGCCAATGCCGCGCACAAATTGGTGGTGATCTCATCCTGCATCGCAAACAGGTCGCCGATGTCACGGTCGTAGCGGCCGGCCCATAATTGCTCGCCGTTCTCCGGCGCGATCAGTTCGGCGGTGACGCGAATCTTGGTTCCGGCACGCCGCACCGATCCCTGGATCAGATAGGTGGCGTCGATTTCGCGCGCGATCAGCCGCGTGCTCAGGTTCTTGCCCTTGAACGCGAAGGTCGAGTTCCGGCTCAGCACCCGATAAAACGATTGCAGCGACAGCGCGTGGATCAGGTCTTCGGTCAGTCCGTCGGAAAAATACTCGTCGGCGCTGTCGCTGAGGTTGGCAAACGGCAGCACTCCGACGATCGCGGTTCGGTACTGGGCCGGCAGGTGCGACGCGCTTTTGGCCTCCCGGCCGGGGCTCTCGGACCGGGCCGGCTCCCAGGTCCAGACGTGGACGGGCTCGGCGATGTTCTTGAACCTGTGAACGCCGGCGTCGACCAGGGGCGTTTTGAGGTGTTTGCTGGCTTCATTGTAGGCCTTGGCGGACACGGCCACGCCGCCGGGGGCGGCAATCGCTTCGAGGCGAACCGCGATGTTGACCCCGTCTCCGAACACCTCGTCCTCGTCGGCCATCACATCGCCCATGTGGACGCCGAGACGGAATTGCATGACCCGATCGGTGGGCAACTGGGCGTTTCGCTCCGCCATCAGCGTCTGCATCCCGATCGCGGACTCGATCGCGCCCACGACGCTGGGAAATTCCAGCAGGAAACCATCGCCGGTGTTCTTCACCAACCGGCCGCCGTGATTGAGAATGACCGGATAGACCGCGCTTCGATGGGCCTTGAACGCCGCGTGGGTGCCTGCCTCGTCGGCGCCCATCATCCGCGAGTAACCTGCGACGTCAGCGCAGACGATTGCAGATAGGCGTCTTTCCATCTCCCCGGCTCCCAAGCTGGAAGATACCATGGTACGCGGTCGGCCGACCCGTATCCGATGGATTTAGAATCCCTGCCCCGCGAAACCATATCCACACGTCGTGACGATGCCAAGGCTGCTTTCGGGCCAGGCCGCAGCCGCGCTGGAATGGGAGCATGCCCGCAAAGCAATGCTCGCGAAAGCGCGGGCGCGACGGCGACAGCGGCGGGGTCATCGCGATCTGTCAGGAACAGCGTGGCGCCCCTCGAATACGGACAAGCGAGGACCGAATATCGGAGTCGGGCACCGGCCGAACCAGGCGCCGCCAGCCACAGCCCTCCAGCGCCTTCAGCTGCGCAGGCCGGGTGCTTCCTGGCCGGTGCGCGCGACATACTCCGTGTAGCCGCCGCCGTACTGGTGAACGCCCTCCGGCGTCAGTTCCAGCACCCGGTTGGACAGGGCGGCCAGAAAGTGACGGTCATGTGAAACGAACAGCATGGTGCCCTCGAATTCGGACAATGCGTTGATCAGCATCTCCTTGGTCGCCATATCCAGATGGTTGGTGGGCTCGTCGAGCACAAGGAAGTTCGGCGGATCGAACAGCATCTGCGCCATCACCAGCCGCGCCTTCTCGCCGCCCGACAGCACCCGGCATTTCTTCTCGACGTCGTCGCCGGAGAAGCCGAAGCAGCCGGCCAGCGCGCGCAAGGAGCCCTGCCCGGCCTGCGGAAACGAATCTTCCAGCCACTCGAACACGGTGCGCTCGCCGTCCAGCAGATCCATCGCGTGCTGGGCGAAGTAGCCCATCTTCACACTGCCGCCGACGGCGACCGTTCCGTCATCGGGTTCCGTGGAACCCGCCACCAGCTTGAGCAGCGTCGACTTGCCGGCGCCGTTGATTCCCATCACGCACCAGCGCTCCCGGCGGCGCACCTGGAAGTCCAGCCCATCATAGATGTTGCGGCTGCCATAGCCCTTCTGCACCTTCTTCAGGCTGACCACGTCCTCGCCCGAGCGCGGCGCCGGCAGGAAATCGAACTGTACGGTCTGGCGACGCCGCGGCGGCTCCACCCGCTCGATCTTCTCCAGCTTCTTGACACGGCTCTGCACCTGCGCCGCGTGCGAGGCGCGCGCCTTGAAGCGCTCGATGAAATTGATTTCCTTGGCGAGCATCGCCTGCTGCCGCTCGAACTGCGCCTGCTGCTGCTTTTCGCTCAGCGCGCGCTGCTGCTCGTAGAACTCATAGTCGCCCGAATAGCTCGTCAGGGAGCCGCCATCGATCTCCACGATCTTGTTGACGATGCGGTTCATGAATTCGCGGTCATGCGACGTCATCAGCAGCAGGCCCTCGTAACCCCTGAGGAACTGCTCGAGCCAGATCAGGCTTTCGAGGTCGAGATGGTTGCTCGGCTCGTCCAGCAGCATGGCGTCGGGGCGCATCAAGAGGATACGCGCCAGCGCCACCCGCATCTTCCAGCCGCCCGACAGCGCGCCGACGTCGCCGTCCATCATTTCCTGGCTGAAGCTCAAGCCGGCGAGCACTTCGCGCGCACGCCCCTCCAGCGCATAGCCGTCCAGTTCCTCGAAGCGGCCCTGCACCTCGCCGTAACGCTCGATGATCTCGTCCATCTCGTCGGCCCGCTCGGGATCGCCCATCGCGGTCTCGAGTTCCTTCAGCTCGGCCGCGACGCTGCTGACCGGGCCGGCGCCATCCATCACCTCGGCCACGGCGCTGCGGCCGGACATTTCGCCGACGTCCTGGCTGAAATAGCCGATGGTGACGCCGCGATCGACCGCCACCTGGCCCTCGTCGGGCTGCTCCTGGCCGGTGATCATGCGGAACAGCGTGGTCTTGCCGGAACCGTTGGGACCGACGAGGCCGACCTTCTCGCCCCTCTGGAGCGCCGCCGAGGCCTCGATGAACAGGATCTGGTGGCCGTTCTGCTTTGAAATATTGTCGAGACGGATCATTGTTGCCTGGGGATGAGGGAAATTATTGCGCTGCTCTTAGGCCATGTGGCGCGGTCAAGGAAGGGATTTTGGGCTGGCCGGCGGCCCAATCCGGGGCAGGCGAAAACGGGGTAACTGCGCGCTGCCAAGGTGCGAGCCAAAGCCTGCCCCGCACATGATGGGGTGGGTACGGTTCGCGAAAACGCGTCCAACCAGAAGAGCCCGTTCAGCGCGTCGCGGCGGCAACTGCCCGAAGCGGCATCGCCGCAGCGCCGGCGCGCGGCGCGCGGGTCGCGTTCGGGCGATAAAGCCCGCGCCGGTCCGGATAGGGCTTGAAGGCGTCGCACAGGCCGACCACGGATTCGGCCGCTCCCAGCGCCAGCACGCCATCGGGTTCGAGCATCCTCGACAGCCGTTCGAAGATGCCGACCTTGGTGTCCTGGTCGAAATAGATCAGCACGTTGCGGCAGAAGATCACGTCGAACGTTCCGAGGTGGGAGAAGTCCTGCAGCAGATTGAGCTGCCGGTGCTGCACCATGCCGCGGATATCGGCATTGAGCTGCCACATCTCGCCGACCTGCTTGAAATGCTTGACCAGCAACTGGATCGGCAGACCGCGCTGCACCTCGAACTGGCTGTAGATCCCCGCCTTTGACTTCACCAGCACGTCCTGCGACAGGTCGCTGGCAACGATCTCGACCCGCCATCCCGCCAGCGCGGCGAACTCCTTCACGCACATCGCGATCGAATACGGCTCCTGTCCGGTCGAGGACGCCGCGCACCAGATGCGCAGGGCACGACGGCTGGCGCGCGCCTGTGCCAGCGCCGGCAATACCGCCTCTTTCAGATGATCGAACGGAATCTTGTCGCGGAAGAAGAACGTCTCGTTGGTGGTCATCGCCTCGACCACCTCGGATGTCAGCGGCTCAGTCCCGGCCTTCAGCTTCAGCACCAGTTCGCCGATGCCGGACAATCCGACCCTTCGCGCCAGCGGGATCAACCGGCTCTCGACCAGGTACTGCTTGTCGGCGGACAAATCGAGGCCGGATCGTTCCTTCAGGATCTTGCGCAGGAACTCGTAATCCAGCGGCGTCACGAACGATCTCCCGCAAACAACCGGACGAGTTTCGGCGCGATCTGGGCGAGCGGCAGGATGGCCGAGCAAATGCCCGCATTGGCGGCAGCGCCCGGCATGCCCCACACCACGCTGGTGGCTTCGTCCTGGGCGATCACGCTGCCGCCGGCGGCGACGATCTCCTTGCCGCCGCGCATCCCGTCCGAACCCATGCCGGTGAGCACGACCGCCAGAATGCCGCCCTGCCAGGCGTCGATCGCGGAGGAGAACAAGGGATCGACCGCGGGCTTGCAGAAATTGACCGGCGGCCCGTCGTCGAGGGCGATCGCGACATCGGTGCCGCGGCGCACGACCCGCATGTGGCGGCCGCCCGGGGCGAGATAGATCGTGCCGGCCTTGACGATTTCGCCGTCGACGGCTTCGTGCGCCGGCCGATGGCTCGCGCGCGCCAGATGCTCCGCCAGGATCGTCGTGAAGGTGGGCGGCATGTGCTGGGTGATCAGCACCGGGAAGCGGTCGATCACCGCGCCGATTTCGGCGACCAGCGTCATCAGCGCCTGCGGGCCGCCGGTCGATGAACCGATCAGGAGCGCGCGCGGCGCCTGGCTGCTGAATGGGCGGCGCGTCAGCGGCGGCGGCGCGACCGTGGCCTGCGGCAGCCGGGACACCGGCTCGCGCAACGGCGACGGTGACGGCGCCAGCGTCGGACTTGTCGAGGGATGATGCGAAGCCGGAGCGGTGCGGCGCACCTTGGCACCGAGCGTGCGAATCCTCTCGATCAGGTCGCGGTGAAAGATATCGGCGGCGGCCGCTTCCCGGGTGCTTTCCGGCTTCGGAATGTAATCCGCCGCACCCAGCGACAGCGCCTTGAAACTGATCTCCGCGTTGCGGCGAGTCAGGGTCGAGGCCATGATGATGATCAGATTGCGCTTCTTCGCCAGCAACTGGGGCAGCGCGGAAATGCCGTCGAGTTCCGGCATTTCGATATCGAGCACCGCAACATCCGGATTGACGCGCTCGACCTGGTTGACGGCGTCAAGCCCGGTGCGCAGCGACGCCGCGACGACCATGTCCGGTTCGGCGGCGATCCAGCGCGAGATCAATCCCCGGATCACAACGGAATCGTCGACCACCATCACCCGTAGCGGCGCCTGGTGCGCCGAATTCGAAGACGAGGAACTTGCCAACGCAATACTCATTCATCACCAGGTACGCCGAACGCGGCACTACAGAAACGCTAACGCCGGAGGCCGTTCGGCCACCGGATCGGTATCATCAGATCAGGCCGACTTCCTGGAACTTGGCCGTGACGATGTCCTTGTCGAACGGCTTCATGATGTATTCGTTGGCGCCGGCGTGAAGCGCACGCGCGATATGCGCAACGTCGTTCTCCGTGGTGCAGAACACCACCTTGGGTGCGTCGCCGCCGGGCATGCGGCGCAGATTGCCGAGGAACTCGTAGCCGTCCATGATCGGCATGTTCCAGTCGAGCAGGATCGCGTCGGGCAGGTTGCGCTTGCAGGCCTCGAGCGCCTTCTCGCCGTCCTCGGCTTCGATGATCTGGAAGTCCAGACCTTCGAGGATACGTCTTGCGACTTTTCGGATGACGCTGGAGTCATCGACAACGAGACATGTTCGCATTTTAGCCTCTGCTTCTTCCCTATCGCCGAAGGGACGTTTCCAATGCCGCTTGGGTGTGTGCTCGCCGGTCTTATGCCGCGAGCATGTCAGGCACGATTTCGAGCACGCGATCGACGTCGAGGACGACCATGAGCTGGCCGTCGAGACGGTGGACGCCGCCAGCGAGCTTGGCCATGCGGGGATCGAGATTGACGGGGTTTTCCTCGCGGCCCTCGTCGGCGAGCTTGAGCACTTCGCCGATCTGGTCGATCAGCAGGCCATAGGATTCGCCGCGCAGGTCGACGCCGACCGCCATCGGCGGCTTGCCGTCGTCGTTTTTGGGCAGGCCG
>NZ_JAUYQU010000262.1 GCF_030697065.1 Bradyrhizobium sp. | reverse complement strand
GTGCCGGGTGATTCCGGTGTGACCTGACAACACGTGTGCATCTATCACTACCCATAGCACACGTGGCTATCGGGCGCATCGGGCGCCCGGCATTCCCCGCGCCCTCTGATTGCAGAGGGCGAGGAAATAAAGCCAAATCTCGGGCGGATCATGCTGCGAGATCCGAACGCATGTCCGGAATCCATCATCGTTATTGCGAAGGCGGCCGTCATCCCGACCGCAAGCGCGTCTTCGCGCCAGATGCGGGGCAACCCCTGTCGGGATCAAGCAGGGAGGGGAAGCGATGCGGCCTTGTTCGGCCGCGATTCCTTGAAGCTGTTGGATGAAATCCGGAACGACAGCACGACGTCCGTCTGCAATTCAAAACTTTCGACGGCCTTGCGGCGTTCGACCTTGCCTTCGAGGCTGACGAGTTGCAGCGAAGCGACGATCACCCGAACGCGGCCGCGTGTGCCGAAGGGCAGCAGCAGGCGCTCGAGGTCGACCGGCGATCCCGCGTCGTCACAAGTTCGCAGCACGGTGTAAATGGCGCATCCGCTGCTGGCGCAGTGGGCCGACGCCGCGATGATGGGGGTCCGCAAGACCGGCGGGGCTACCTCGGAGAGAGTCTTCCCGACCCAGGCGTCCTTGACGGCTTCGTCGATGAACGATCCCCGGTACAGTGCCCGGAAATCCAGCTGGTCCTTGCCGGCCTCGACTTTCCACACCGCGATGGTCTTCGGATCATGGATCCCGGGACCGGGCGTGAACTGATCGAATGGCGGCAAGCCGCTTTCAGCGAGCGCAAGCCTCGCCCAGTAAGCGGCCAGGCCGCGTTGGCTCTTCGAGCGAATGCTGTCAATCGTTCCGTTTTCAAAATTCATTCTGATCTGCCCTGTGCCGATAACCTTGCACCCCAATGGTTAAGGAATTTTCATTCCGCCCATGCGGCAACATCCGCCGGTCTGCGACTCAAAACCGCGCCACGGCATTTTTCGGCGCCGTTTGACCGGCGAGTATCGGTGCGACTATACCGGAAGATCAGCGGCGAAACTCAAGGCTGCGCTGCGATCAGAACGACTCGGGCCCGCAATGGAAAGGTCAGCGAACCCCATGAAGGATTTTGCCGGAAGGATTGCCGTCATCACCGGAGGCGGCACGGGAATGGGCCGCGAACTGGCGCGCCAGCTCGTCGCCGAAGGCTGCAACGTCGCGATGTGCGACGTCTCGGCCGATGCGATGGCGGAAACCAGGGCGCTGTGCGAGGTCGAAAAACTGCCGCAGGGCCTGCGCATCAGCACCCATGTCGCGGACGTCTCGATCGAGGACCAGCTCCTGCGCTTTCGCGACGAGCTTGCCGAGCAGCAGGCGACCGACAGGATCCATCTGTTGTTCAACAATGCCGGCATCGGCGGCGGCGGCAGCATGTTCACCAACACGCGGGAGCAGTGGGAACGAACGTTCAACATCTGCTGGGGCGGCGTCTATCTCGGCGTCCGCACCTTCTTGCCGATGCTGATGAAGGCCGACGAGGGCCATATCGTCAACACCTCCAGCGTCAACGGTTTCTGGGCCTCGGTCGGGCTCGGGGTCTCCCACACCGCCTACAGCGCCGCGAAATTCGCGGTCAAGGGTTTCAGCGAGGCGCTGATGAACGATCTCAGGCTGAACGCGCCGCACATCAAATGCTCTGTCGTGATGCCCGGACATATCGGCACCTCGATCGTGTCCAATTCGCGCAAGATCCAGAGCGGCACCGAATCCGAGCTGCTCAGCGCCAACGAACTGCTGTCGGCGCGGGTGCGTCTCAAGGCCATGGGCATCGACACCGGTCCCATGTCGGACGACGACGTCCAGAACATCGCGCTGGATCGCGCGCGCGCCTTTCGCGAGGACGCCCCGACCACGGCGGCGCAGGCGGCCAGGATCATCCTCGACGGCGTCAAGGCCGAGCGCTGGCGCATCCTGGTCGGCGACGACGCCCACAAGCTCGACGAGCGCGTGCGCCAGACCCCGGAGCAGGCCTACACGCCGGAGTTCTACGAGAGTTTCAGAAGCGAAGTCGGCTGGCGGCTGGGGTGAGGCGTAGGCGGCGCCGCGGGGCGCCGATCACTCCTCGTCAACCCCGAGAAGGCGGTGATTCAGTACGCCGCGGCTTTTCCGGTTACATCGCTGGCGTCTCTGGAATACTGGATCGCCCGCCTTCGCGGGCGATGACAGCTGACTGTGCGGATCTCATCCGTGCACGATCGCCTTCTCGATCATGCAATGAATCCCCTTCGAGCCGTTGACCGTCTGCGTGACGCGCAGGTCGGCGGCGAGGCTGCACAGCGTGTAGGCGTCCTCGCGCGACAGATTGCGCTTTTCGCCGAGCAGCGCGATCATGTCGCGCAGCGCCCGCACCACGCATTGATCGAGGTCGGGGTCCATCGCCATCGTCATGTAATGCGTCGGCGTCTCGGCCCGGGGATAGTCGAAGCGAAGGTCCTTGCGCAGCGTCAGTCGGAAACGGCCCTGCAGCGCGGTCTCGATCGCGGTGACGCAGACCTCGCCGTCGCCCTGGACGCCATGGCCGTCGCCGCAGGAGAACAGCGCGCCCGGCACGAACACCGGCAGATAGAGTTTTGCGCCGGGGCCAAGTTCCTTGTTGTCGAGATTGCCCCCCATAGCGCGCGGGATCAGCGAACTGATGCGGCCCCAGGCCGGCGGCGGCGCCACGCCCATCACCCCGAAGAACGGTTTCAGGGGCAGATCGAGGCCCCAGGGCATGCGGCCGACCATGCGCTCGCGGTCGAGTGGAATGTTGAGCAGGCGGGTCTCGTGAAAATCGTCGGGCAGGGTACCGGCCAGCGGCTTGATCATGTTCCAGCCCCAGTCCTGCCGCAGCTGGATGTCGAGGATCTCGATTTCCAGTACGTCGCCGGGTTGGGCGCCCTCGACCGCGATCGGGCCGGTCAGGATGTGGCCGGGCAGCATCCGCTCGTTCCTGGCGTGAATCTCGGCGAGTTCGGGCGGCAGGTGAAACCGACTTGGGTCCGGCATCACTTCCGGGCCGCCGCTGATGGTGTCGACCGTCACCTCATCGCCGCTGGCAATGGTGAGCACGGGCTTCAGCCTGGCTTCGAAAAAGCCCCAGTGGCAGGTCTCGGGGCTGGAATGCAGGTGATGATGCGTCATGGAGGGGCTTTCCCGTTGGTTCAGTCGTCATTGTCGGGCTTGACCTGGCTTGACCCGGCAACCCAACTTCGCTTGAGGAATGCGTATTACGAAGAGAGATGGATACGCGGGTCAAGCCCGCGTATGACGGATTGCATGGTTGGCGGGGTGCCTGGCACCCGATGGAGTCTCTTTTTTGTTTTTCCTGCTCTCCAAGACCATCGGCATCATGCTGTTGCCGACCAATTTCCTGATCGGCCTCGGTCTGCTCGGCGCGTTGCTGCTGGCGACGCGGTTTGCCGCCGCCGGACGAAAACTCCTGATTGCCTCGGCCGTGCTGTTCGCGATTTGCGGATTTTCGCCGCTGGGATACCTGCTGCTTTATCCGCTGGAGCAGCGATTCCCACCCTGGGATGCGGCGCGCGGCGCTCCGGACGGCGTCATTGTCCTCGGCGGGTCGATCGACGCCGAACTGTCGGCGGCGCGCGGTGTCGCCGTCGTCGGCGGCGCGGCCGACCGCATCATCGCCGCGGCGGCGCTTGGCCATCGCTTCCCCGATGCGCGCATCATGTTCACCGGCGGAAGCGCCAATCTGATTTCGGGCGATGCCAGGGAAGCGGACCACGCGGCGGCATTGTTCGAGAGCCTCGGCATATCCCGCGCGCGCCTGATCATCGAACGCGGCTCGCGCAACACCCAGGAGAACGCCGAATTCTCCATGGAGATAGCCGCGTCCAGGCCCGGCGAGCGCTGGCTGCTGGTGACCTCCGCGTTCCATATGCCGCGATCGGTCGGCCTGTTTCGAAAGGCGGGGTTTGCCGTGGAGGCCTATCCGGTCGACTGGCGGGTCGGCGGACCCGAGGATATGCTGCAGTTCACGCCCCTGTCGCTTTATGGGCTGGAGCGCACCAACCTCGGTATTCGCGAATGGATGGGCCTGATCGCCTATTGGGCCACGGGCAAAATCGACGATTTGCTGCCGGGACCGGCGGCGAAGTCGAAGCAGCTGTCGCAACGCTGAAACAAACGGGTTAGAAGTGATCAAACGGGCGCGCAACGCCCGGTCGCCGCCTTGGGAGTTACGCCATGCAACAACAATCGCCGCCGGAACAACTCGATTTGGCCGGCATGGTGGCCGATCTGAACAGCCTGCTTCGACTCAAGACCACCGTGATCGGCATGAAGATGTTTGCCACCGTGGAGGAAATGACGGCGATCCCCAAGATCCGGCGTCCATCCGCGGTGCACACCACCGACCAGATCGTCAGCATGGCCTCCCGGCTGGGCTGGACCGTCGGCATCACCGCCGACGACCTCGTCGGCGCGCAGTGCCGCGCCGTGATCGGATTGGCGCCGCAGGACGAGAAATTTCTCGCGGGCACGAATTACGTCGGCGTCTGGCATGGCACGGCCGAGGACGCGCGCAAGCGCCAGGAGGCGCTGGATGTCGTGGCCTTCGGCCAATATCTGGCGCTGGCGGTGAGCCCGCTGTCGAGCGGCCGGCTCGATCCGCCGGACATCTGCCTCGTCTATGCGACGCCCGGTCAGATGATCATCCTGATCAACGGGCTGCAATATACCGGCTACAAGAAGTTCGAATGGGGCGTGGTGGGCGAGACCGCCTGCGCCGATTCATGGGGGCGGGCGCTCAAGACCGGCGAACCCAGCCTGTCGCTGCCGTGCTTCGCCGAGCGCCGCTATGGTGGCGTGCCGGATGAGGAAATGCTAATGGCGCTGTCGCCCGCGCATCTCGCCAAGGCGATCGCGGGCATGAAGCAGCTGGCGAAGAACGGCCTGCGCTATCCGATCGCCCCCTACGGCATCCAGGCCGATGTGCGCGCCGGCATGGGCGTGTCCTACGCCGGGAAGAAATAGACAGACCGTCATCCGGGGCGATGCGAAGCATCGAACCCGGAATCTCGAGATTCCGGGTTCGCGCTGACGCGCGCCCCGGAATGACAGCCGAGTTCAGGGGAATCAAAATATGCCTTCGTCGAAGTTCGACATCATCGTCTATGGCGCCACCGGTTTTACCGGCCAGCTCGTCGCCGAATATCTTGCCGCGCAGTACAAGGCCGACAGCGGCCTGAAATGGGCGATGGCCGGCCGCAGCAGGGACAAGCTCGCCGCGGTGCGCGACGCAATCGGGGCGCCGTCCGACACCGCGCTGATCGTCGCCGATGGCGGCGATCCCGCCTCGCTGCAGGCGATGGTCGCGCAGACCAGATCTGTCATCTCGACCGTCGGCCCGTATCAGCTCTATGGCTCGGACCTGGTCGCGGCCTGTGCTGCCTCGGGAACCGACTATCTCGACCTCTGCGGCGAACCGCTGTGGATGCGGCAGATGATCGACGCGCATGAGGCTGCGGCGAAATCGAGCGGCGCGCGCATCCTGTTCTCCTGCGGTTTCGACTCGATTCCCTTCGAACTCGGCGTTTACTTCGTGCAGCAAGCGGCGAAGCAGACGCTCGGTGCTCCCGTCAGTCGGGTCAAGACCCGCGTCCGCGACATGAAGGGTACTTTCTCCGGCGGCACCGCGGCCAGCGCACGGGCGACCTTCGCGGCTGTGGCGAAGGATCTCAGCCTCGTCTCGATGGTGCAGGACCCCTTCGTCCTGACGCCCGGATTCGACGGTCCGAAACAGCCGCGCGGCAACAAGCCGCTGATGGACGAGGATCTGGGGTCCTGGACCGCGCCCTTTGTGATGGCGAGCATCAACACCCGCAACGTGCATCGCTCCAACATGTTGATGGGTTTTCCCTACGGCAAGGATTTCGTTTACGACGAGATGATTCTGACCGGCCCGGGCGAGCAGGGCGAAGCCAACGCGAAAAAAGTGGTGGCCGCCGTCAATGCCGAAAGGCTGGGCGCCTCGGGTGGGCCGAAGCCGGGCGAGGGCCCCTCCAGGGAGGAGCGGGAGAACGGCCTGTACGACCTGCTGTTCGTCGCCATTGCCCCCGACGGCCGCCAGGTCCGCGCGGCGGTCAAGGGCGATCGCGATCCCGGTTACGGCTCGACCTCCAAGATGATCTCGGAATGCGCGATCTGCCTGCTGCGCGACGCGCCGGACGTTCCGGCGGGTATCTGGACGCCGGGCGCGGCCATGGGCGACAAACTGATCAAGCGCCTGGTCGACCACGCCGGGCTGACATTTGCGGTGGAGAAGTAGGCCGCTAGGTACGAGGATCTGGCGCGGTGAGCGCCCCGTCTGCGTTCGCCCGCCAGCGCTGCGTTGCGGCGAACATGCCCCACATCGCGCCCAGCATCAGCCAGAAGTGCCGCCAGTGGTCGGTGTCGATCACCAGACTCATGCCGACCGTGCCGAGAAACGCCGCGAAGATCGCGAGATAGGCGCGCTGCCAGGGCGTCGGGACGAAGGCGTGCCGGAATCCCATGATCACGGTGACGAACACCAGCGCGGGATAGCATACGCCGGTGAGCCAGCCGCCGGACATGAAGGCGTTCAGATAGGAATTGTGGGTGTCCTCGGGGAAGTAGCGGTTGAACTGCAGCGGACCGATGCCGAACGGCAGGTCGAGCGCCATTTCCGCGCCAAGAATGTGCCGTCCGAACCGGCCGAAGCGGCCGGTGTCGTAGCTTTGACCGAAGCTGGCGCGCTGCTTCAGCATCTCGCCGATCGAATCGAGCGACAGCAGGACGGCGATCAGCATCGCCGCGACGAGGGCGGCGACCACGGTCATGACGATGATGCGCGAGCGCTGCCTGACCGACGGGCTGGTCAGCACCATCAGCGCCAGCATGAAGGCCGAGGTGAGGACGAGCCCGCCCCATGCCGCGCGCGAAAACGCCAGCAGGATCGCCAGCGTCATGATGCCGAGCACCAGCGTGCTGCGGAGCGATCTGCCGATGCGGTCGGAGACCACGCTTTGCAGCGCGAACAGGCAGGGCAGGATCAGGAACGCGCCGAGCACGTTGGGGTCCTTGAAGGTGCCGCGGGCGCGGCCGTACAGCGTCAACAGGTCGTAGCCGCCGGGGACGAGGTTGAAATAGCCGGCGACCGCCGCGATCGCCGCGATCAGTCCGCCGACGATCAGGCCACGGCGCAGCATGTCGAGCCGGGCTTCGGTGTCTTCGGAGAATACCATGGCGAAGAAGATCACCGTGACCGCGAGGTACCAGGAGGTCGCGATCCAGTTGGCGACGCCGGGACGGTCCAGCACCGGGATCGCGCCGATGGTGTAGCCGATGTTGATCAGGAACAGCAGCAGCAGCAGCGGCATGAACACCAGCCGCAGCCGCAGGCCGGTGGCAAAGAACAGGATGGTCGCCGCCAGCGTCGCCAGTTCATAGGGGCTGGGCTCGATAAACACGATCGCGCCGGACGCGCCGACCAGCCAGACCAGCGCGCGCTGCAGCGCCAGCACGCCCGGCGCCGCCGTCATCGACGGCAGGGAATTCCCGGCTGAGGCCGCATACGCCATTCGATACTCACGCACTCATACAAAAACTACAACCGTCATTGCGAGCGCAGCGAAGCAATCCGGCTTCTTACTTTGCGCGGCAAGATGGATTGCTTCGCTGCGCTCGCAATGACGTTCTCAATAAGCGTTCTCGTTCTTCGTCATCAGCGCCAGCGGCGTCTTGATGAGGATGTAGAGATCGAAAAGCACAGACCAGTTCTCGATGTAATAGAGATCGAATTCGACGCGCTTCTGGATCTTCTCCTCGCTGTCGACTTCGCCGCGCCAGCCGTTGATCTGCGCCCAGCCGGTGATGCCGGGCTTGACGCGGTGGCGCGCGAAATATCCGTCGACCGCCTCGTCGAACAGCCGGCTCTGCAATTTTCCCTGCACCGCGTGCGGGCGCGGACCGACCAGCGAGAGATTGCCCTTGAACACCACGTTGAACAGCTGCGGCAGTTCGTCGAGGCTGGTCTTGCGGATGAAGCGCCCGACCCGGGTGACCCGGCTGTCGTTCTTGGTCACGACCCTGGTGGCCAGGGGATCGGCCTGGTCGTGGTACAGCGAACGAAACTTGAAGACGTCGATGCGTTCGTTGTTGAAGCCGAATCGCTTCTGGCGAAACAGCACCGGACCCGGACTGTCGAGCTTGATCGCCAGTGCCACCAGCGCCATCACCGGCAGGGCCGCGAGCAGGATCAGGCCGCCGCCGACGCGGTCGAACAGCCACTTCATCACCAGGTCCCAGTCGGTGATCGGCGCCTCGAACACGTCCAGCGTCGGCACCTCGCCGAGATAGGAATAGGAGCGGGGGCGGAAACGCAGCTTGTTGGTGTGGGCCGACAGTCGGATGTCGACCGGCAGCACCCACAGCTTCTTCAGCATTTCGAGGATCCGCGTCTCCGCGGAAATCGGTAGCGCGAACAGCACGAGGTCGATGCGGGTGCGGCGGGCGAATTCGACGATGTCGTCGACCTTGCCGAGCTTGGGGCTGCCGGCGCAGGTATCGAGCGCGCGGCTGTCATTGCGGTCGTCGAACACGCCGAGAATGTCGATGTCGGAATCTTCCTGCGCCTTGAGCGCCTCGATAAGCTTCTCGCCGTTCTGGTCGGAACCGACGATGATGGTGCGGCGGTCGAGCCGGCCGTCGCGGGCCCAGTTGCGAACCATCGATCGCAGGATCAGCCGTTCGGCGATCAGCACGGCGAGGCCGGTGAAGAAGAATGCCGACAGCCACAGCCGTGATATCTCGCTGCCGAGTTTGGCGAAGAACGAGACGCCGATGAACAGAAGGAACACGAACGCCCAGGCCGATATCATCCGCGTCATCTGCCGCAGCTGGCCGCGGAACACCTGGACCTCATAGATGTCGGCGGCCTGGAAGCAGATTACCGCGGCCACGGTCATGGCCAGGATCGCCCCGACATATTCCCAGTAGAAGCCCGAGAGCGGCACCACGTAGAACAGGTAGATCGCGATGCCGACCAGGCTGAGCAGGACGAAATCGGCGAGGCGCACCGCGCCCGCAATCACGATCGGCGAATAGGCGCGCCGGACTTTCTGGTTGGTGACGGCAAGGGCGGCTTGCGACAGCCGGCGGCGCCGTTCGACCGGCGGGCGATCCGGCGCGGCGGTTACCTTGGCGGTGACCGCGGCGGCGGCCGCGGCATCGAGCATAGAGCGTGCGTTGATCGGTTCCACTTTAAGTCCAAGCCCGTTGCCGAAGTCCGTCCCTGCACTGCCATCTAGGCATGCGCGCGCCGAGGCGGAATTCCCTGCCTCGGGAATAAAGGACAAATCGGAAGAAACGGTTAGCGCGGGTAACGAATGGTTAACGATTGGCAAACGCGTCGCGGTAGCCGGCCAGCACGCCTTCGACCATCGCCTTCTGCGAAAAATGCAGGAAGATTCGCTCGCGCAGCGACCTGGCCCGCGCCAGTGCGGCTTCCGGGTCCTCCAGTGCGATCTCGATCGCGTCCGCCATCGCGCCGACGATGTTGGGGGCGAACAGCGCGTCGCTGTGCTCGGCGAAGATTTCCGGGATGCCGCCGACATTGGCGGCCACCATCGGAATTCCCGCCGCCGCCGCCTCGATCACCACATAGGGCATCGAATCGCCGCGCGAGGGAACCACCAGCAGCCGGCCCTTGGAAAACCCGTAGCGCGCCTTGACGTGGCCGATGAAGCGGACGGCCTCGCCAAGGCCGAGACGCTGAATCTGGGCCTTGAGATGCTCAAGTTCCTCGCCGTCGCCGGCCAGCGTGAGTGTCAGGGGTCTGCCGTCGGCGCGCAGCCGTGCCACCGCATCGATCAGCAGGTCCGCCCCCTTGATGTGCCGGAACTCGCCGACATAGACCACATCTGTGGCGTCGGCAGCCTGGATGACAGGATCGAATTCGTTGGCGGTGACGCCGTTGAATACGCAGCGCACCAGTCCCGATGGTACGCCGATGGTGCGTTGATAGGTGTCGCGCGCAAATGCGCTCTCGAACAGGAACAGGTCCGTCGAGTTCATCAACGCGCGCTCGAGGCGGCTGTACATCGCGCCCTTCACCGTGTTGAGGGGATAATGCAGCGAGCCGCCATGCGGCGTGTAGACCCGGATGGTTTCCTTCGAGCGGGCCTTCAGCCGGATGAAGGCCCCGGCCTTGGCGCCGTGGCCGTGCAGCACGTCCGGTTTCAGCCGCTTGATCAGCCGCATGAAATGCGCCCACACCAGCACGTCGGTGGGAAAAGGTTCGCGGCGAATGGCAAGCCGATGCACGCCGAGCTTCAGACGTGGCGCGATTTCCTTCAGCGCGGCTTCGGCGCGCTCGCCGCCGGTAAGGCTGTCGGCGATGATGCCGACGTGATGGCCACGGTCGGCCTGGCCGTTGGCGAGATCCATGATGTGGCGGAAAATGCCGCCGACCGGCGCCCGCACTGCGTGCAGGATACGTAACGGCTGACCTTCAAGCAGGGGCATGTTCAGAACCAGCGTTCGCCGACGAGCACGGTGTCGCCGGGACTGAGCGCGGTGCCGAGCGGCACGATCACCCGCATCGAGCCGGCCGGGTCGTTGCGGGTGATCGTGACGCGATCGCGCAGCGCGCGCGGCGAAAAGCCGCCGGCAATGGCTACCGCGCTCTCCACAGTCATGTTGGGCACGTAGGGATACTGGCCCGGCGCTGCAACCTCGCCGAGGATGAAGAACGGCCGGTAGGCCTCGATCTCCACCGCCACCGACGGTTCGCGGATGAAGCCATCGCGTAATTTGGCGGTGATGGCGGCGGCGAGCCCCGCGGGCGTTTGCCCCCGCGCCGGAACCGAACCGATCAGCGGCATGGTGATCGAGCCGCCGGCATCGATCGCATAGGTATTGGTGAGACCTTCCTGGCCGTAGACCACGACCCGGAGCCTGTCGCCGGCGTCGAGCCGGTAGGCGGTGTCGTATCCGACAGGGGTGGCGGCATAGGCCACAGCAACGGGAGCAGGGGCCGTCCCGTAACTCTGTCCATAGGTCATCGTGTCGAGATCGGCCTGCGGCGGCACCATGGCGACAGGCGCAGGCCGGCGCATGCATCCCGCCAGAGCGAGCGCAGCCAACAGACAGAGAATGACGGCACGCACGCCTTGCATCGGACAGCCCACAGGAATTTCCTGATTCCGATTAAGGGCTTTCATGGTTAACAAAGCATGACCGCGGCAGTCATAAGCGGATGTTCCGGCGGGTCGCCCGGGCGAATTAACTCAGCGGCAACCTTAATGGAGTGTAATCGGCCGCAGTTGAGTGGATGGGTTGCGTCCGCGGGAGTGTGCGATGCGTTTAGCGTTCTGGCGTGCAGACAAGGACAAAGCGGGCAGGGCCAAGTCCGTGCTCGGGACGTCCGTGCTCGGGAAGTCCGTGCCCGAAAAGGCGCTGGTCCAGAGGGCTGTCGCAAAACCTGAACCTGACTTCTACAAGCCCGCCGCAGTATCCCCGGCCGGCGATCTCGACCTGCGCGCGCTGGGTCATGCACTGGCCCGCAAGAAGGCCTGGATCATCGTTCCGACGCTGCTGGCCGCCGTGCTCTCGCTCACCGCCGTCAATCTCGTGACCCCGCGTTACAAGTCCGAGGCCCGCATCCTGGTCGATGGGCGCGAAAACGTCTTCCTGCGGCCGAACGGAGAGCGTACCGAGGAGCGCAGCTCGGTCGTCGATGCCGAGGCCGTCACCAGCCAGGTCCAGTTGCTGCTGTCGCGCGACCTCGCCCGCGAGATCATCAAGAAGAACAAGCTCGCCGAGCGGCCGGAATTCGATCCGGTGCTGCAGGGGCTGTCGCCTTTCAAGTCGCTGCTGGCCCTGTTCGGGATCGGCCGCGACCCGTTCTCGCTGACCCCCGAAGAGCGCGTGCTCGACACCTATTACGACCGCTTCACCGCCTATGCGGTCGACAAGTCGCGCGTCATCGTCATCGAATTCCAGTCGTGGGATCCCGAGCTGGCCGCGCGCGTCGCCAATTCGATCGCCGAAGGCTATCTGGTGCTGCAGCAGAATGCGCGGCAGGAGCAGGCCAAGTCCGCCGGCCTCTGGCTGTCGGGCGAGATCGTCAGCCTGCGCAAGAAGGTCGCGGAAGCCGAATCCCGGGTCGAGGATTTCCGTTCGAAATCCAGCCTGTTCGTCGGCACCAACAACACCACGCTGTCTAACCAGCAGATGGGCGAGCTGAACACGCAGCTGAACAACGCCCGCGCGCTGAAGTCGGACGCCGAATCTAAGGCGCGGCTGATTCGGGAAATGCTCCAGAGCGGCAAGCCGATCGAGGCTTCCGAGGTGCTCAATTCCGAACTGACGCGGCGGCTGTCCGAGCAGCGCGTCACGCTGCGCGCGCAGCTGGCCGAACAATCCTCGACCCTGCTCGACAACCATCCGCGCATCAAGGAACTGAGGGCGCAGCTGGCCGACCTCGACCGCCAGCTCCGCGAGGAAGCCGGCAAGCTGTCGCGTTCGTTCGACAGCGACGCCAGGATCGCCGGCGGCCGGGTCGAAGGTCTCAGCACCAGCCTCGAGCAGGTGAAGAAACAGGCGGGTTCCACCAACACCCAGGACGTGCAGCTGCGCGCGCTCGAGCGCGAGGCCAAGGCGCAGCGCGACCTCCTGGAATCCTACCTCGCGAAATACCGCGAGGCCACCACCCGCGAGAATATCGACGCTGCCCCCGCCGACGGCCGGATCATTTCCCGCGCCAGCGTCTCCAATACCCCGACCTATCCGAAGAAGCTGCCGATCGTGCTGATCGCAACGCTGGCCACCCTGATGCTCACCGCCGGATCCATCGTGACGGGCGAATTGCTGCGCATGACCGCGCCGCGCGCGGTGGCTGCCTTCGCTTCCGCGCCGGCGGCGATCCGCGCAAGGGCTGCGACCGCCACGGCAGCCGCGGAGCCTCGGATCGAACCCGAACTCGCGCTCGAGCCGGAAGCTGAAGCCGAGCCAGCGCCTGCTCCGGTGCTGCGCGAGTCGCCCGGCATCGCACCAGAACTCTCCGACCTCGAGAGGCTGGCCGACGATCTGCAAGGCGGCGGCAACGCCGCGCGCAAGGTCACCGTGCTCGGCACCGCCTCCAATGAAAGCATCACCCTGACCGCGCTGACGCTGGCGCGCCTGATCGCGCGCCACGCCCGGGTCGTGGTGGTCGATCTCCAGGCGTCGTCGCCGACCATCTCGGCGGTATCGGTGGACCCGGCCGCCCCGGGCCTGGTGGAATTGATGCAGGGCGAGGCGTCGTTCTCGCAGATCATTACCAGGGACAAGCTGTCGCGCGCTCACCTCGTAACCTCGGGACGTCCTGGATCGGACCGCAGCCTGCTGCAATCGCCGCGGCTGACGCTGGCGATCGATGCCCTGTTGCGGGTCTATGACCACGTGGTGCTGGATGCGGGGACCGCTTCCGACCTGCCGGCGGAATTGCTGACGGCGCAGGCGCGCGCCGTGGTGGTGCCGGACGCCTCGATGGCGCCTGACGCCCGCACCCTGATGTGCGATCAGCTGCGCGCGGTCGGCTTTTCCGACGTGACGATGCTGAACAAGCCGGTGCAGCCTTCGAGCGCGGTCGAGCCTGGCCCGCGGGTGGTTGCGGCCTGAGGCCGCCCGCGACGCGTCATTGCCAGGAGCGTAGCGACGAAGCAATCCAGCTTTGCCGAGCAAAGAAAGAAACTGGATTGCTTCGCTCCGCTCGCAATGACGGTGATAGAGATCGAATCCACGACGAAAAGGTCGTCATGCCCGGCCTTGTGCCGGGCATCCCCGTCTCAGCGTCATAGTGCGAAGGAAGACGTGGATGGCCGGAACGAAGCCCGGCCATGACGAGGTCAGCGGTGAAACGCGCCGCGCAGCCGCTGCGCCAGTTCGAACAGCGCCGGATTGTGCTTCACGAGGTGCTTGGCGCGGTTGACGCCTGACATGGCCGCGGCGGCCAGCTTGCCGCGCAGGCTGAGCGGGATGAAGCTGTCGAAGATCGGTTCGTCGTCCTTGCAGAACAGCCTCTTGTACTCGTCCGACCCGATTCCGAGATCGAGCGCGCGATAGCCGCATCCGGCATAGTGGTCGACGATGTCACGCATCAGGATCAGGCCGGGACTGTATTTGGAATTGGCCGACAGCGTGTAGGTATTGAACATCATCGAAAAGCGGTGGCCGTCATTGACGCCGGCGAAGATGGCGATCACCTCATCGTCGCATTCGAGCGCGTGAATGTCGATGGCGCGGCCGCCGCCGGCCAGCTGCGCCATGCAGGCGTCGCGGATGAACTCCTCGACGCCGGGATCGGCGAACACGTTGGGCAGTTTCTGCTCCGCCATCCGCTGCGGCTTGATCAGGAAGAACCAGTCCAGCAGTCGCACGACGTCGGCGTCGGATGTCGCGACGTGACTGCGATAGCCGGGAAGGGCCTGCAGCTTGCGTTCCTTGCCCTTGAGCCTGCGCCGGAACGAACTCGAGATCCGGGCCGTGGGCGGCTCCTCGGGCACGATCTTCATCAGCGGACAGTCATTGGCGGAGGCCTGGTGCGGCAACAGCGCCATCGGGTTCGGCAGGTCGCGCCACCTCAAGGGCTGCTGGCCCAGCGCCAGAACGTCGGCCTCGGAACGCACGCGTAGCGCCGATATCAGCACGTCGAGATCTGCGGCGGTGGCTGCGGTCGCGAATTCCCGGTCCCATAACGCCATGTTGAAGGTGGCGTGCTTGCCGCCCATGAAGCTCGCGGTGCGAACGCCGTGCTCGTGGCTGAGCGTGAGCGGCAGCAGCAGCAGCGGCCGGCGTTCGGAATCACAGGCGATCACGATGAAGGGACGATGGCTCTCATGCGCGCCGACCTGCCGCTGCCAGGCGGAGAGAAAATCGAAACGCTGATACGGCGTGGAAAACTGCCGGGCATCTTCGAGGCCGCGCCAGATCGCCTCGGCCTCGCCGAGGTCGCCGAGAATGTCGACGCTGGCGATGCGGCTGATTCCGGTCGATGCCGGCGCTTGCCCCGTTCGGTCGTCGATCGCGGCGGCCATGGTCATCGCAAAACCTGGATGCAGGAGATTATTTACATTTTTCGGCTTGGGCCGACCTTTGCAAAGAAATGTCAACAAAGAGTAAGGACAATGCAGGCGGCGGCGGGGGCGGGGCGGCCGCATCTGGGGGCGCAAATTTGTCATCCGACAACCACTTCCTGACGAGCCTTCGACTGGAACTGGCCTGGTTGTCCGGCCGGCACTGGCTGAGCGGCCGGGGCAGCGGCGGCGCCGGGGTGGTGTTGCGGTTCGAACGGGTGCGGCCGCGGCGCGCCGGCCGCTTTCAGCCGCTTCGCTCGCACGAGATCACGCCAAAGTTTCTCGACCGCACGATCCGGGCCCTGAGGCGCTGGAAGTTCGATATCGTCTCCATGGATGAGGTTTGTCACCGCGCGGTCACGTCGCCCACGCCAAGGCGGTTCGTGTGCCTGACGTTCGACGGCGGCTACAAGGATCTGATCGCGTCGGCCTATCCGGTGCTGTCGCGGTACGGCGTGCCGTTCACGGTCTACCTGCCGACCGCGTTTCCGGACCGCCTCGGCGAGGCCTGGTGGCTGGCGCTGGAAGCCGTCATCGCGCGCGAGAGCCGGATCAGCCTCGTGATGGACCGGCAGGAGCGGCATTTCGAGGTCGCAGGGCGTGCCGAAAAATACCAGCTGTACGCGTTTCTGTGGGGCTGGATGCGCACTCTCCCGCCGCCGGATCTGTCGGCCGCGATCAATGATCTATGCAAGCGATACTCGGTCAATCTCGCAACGCTGTCGCGCGAAGCCGTGATGGACTGGGAGGATCTGGCAAGACTTGCGGCCGATCCCCTCGTGACGATCGGCAATGCCACGGTCAACTATCCCGTGCTGTCGAACCTGAAGGACGCCGACGCGCAGCGCGAGATGACGATGGGAAGGGCGGTCGCGCAGACCGCGTTCCGCCGCGAGGTCGGGCATTTCGCCTATCCGTTCGGCGACCGCGCCGCCTTCGCCCGCAAACACGTCCAGATGGCCGAGGAAGCAGGTTTTGTCAGTGCCGCGTCGGCGCTGGCGGGTGTCGTCCACGCCGAGGGCCGGACCAATTTGCACGCGCTGCCGCGCCTGTCCTGGGATGGTCGGCAGCGTTCGCTGCGCGTCATGCGGGTGCTGCTCTCAGGCGCCGCCTTCGCGCCGGTGGCGCCGACACGCAGCAAGGTTCGCGACGAAGCGAATTGAGATTTTCGCCAGATGCAGACGCGCGGTTCACCTCGCCCCGTTATCCCGTCCTAGCGATCCGGCCTCGACATCCAGCTGATGATCGGCATGGCCGGCAGCACCCAGCCGATTCCGGCCACGACGTAGAAGATCGCCTGCAGCAGGCCCGAATTTGCCAGCCACGGCGTCTGCGCCACCGTCATTCCCAGGAGCGACCACACCACGACGAGGACGAGCAGGGCGATGGTTCCGATGAATTTGCGGGTGCGTATGGTCATGACGGGAATGTGCATCTCCTGGGCCGGGACGCGGCTT
>NZ_JAUYQU010000108.1 GCF_030697065.1 Bradyrhizobium sp. | reverse complement strand
GCTACCCGTCGGGCAAATCAGTTCCGATTTACAGAATTCGTGTCAAGCCCCTCGCGCAAAAATAATTCTGTTTATCGGAATCAACAATCAGGCTATATGTCTCGCCATCCCGTCCCACTCCGAGGGGCCTTGCGCAAAGGTCACCAGTGCGGGACGGGGATGCGGTGGACGCGGATGGCGCTCCTGACCAGGGCGCCTGAAACGGATGCGAAATCGTGCGGTCCTGACACCTCGGTGCTGGTGTCAAGCTTGCGGTGAGACCCGCAAGTGACGGTGGCAAGAAAGCCGATCACCGGGGAGACCACGTATAAGCAAAATCCAGCGCGCGGGGAGTGCCGGGTGATTCCGGTGTGACCTGACAACACGTGTGCATCTACCACTACCCCATAGCACACGTGGCTATCGGGCGCATCGGGCGCCCGGAATTCCCCGCGCCCTCTGATTGGAGAGGGCGGGAAATTTCCGGCAAACCTCGGGCGATACGCGCCGCGAGATCGTGAAGTCATGTCTGAACGTCATTGTCGGGAACACACGGATTGCTCACGTGAAGGCCACGCTCACATTCCCCAGTCCCGACAATTCCATTGTCACGCTGTCGCCGGCCTTCAGCCACACCGTCTTGACCAGGCTGCCGGTCAGGACGAGCTGCCCGGCATGCAGGCCTTTGCCTTCGGCGGCGAGATGGTTGGCGAGCCAGGCCAGCGCGTTGTGGGGATGGCCGAGCACGTCGGCGCCGGTGCCCTGCCCGGCTTCCTCGCCGTTGATGGCGGCGCGGCCGGTCACCGCAAGCAGATCGGGCGCCGCGGTGCGCGATACCGGATCGCCGAGCACGCAGCCGGCGGCGAAGAAATCGTCCGCCACCAATGTCGGCGCGCCCATCGTCTCCCATTTGACGTAACGGTCGTCGACGATCTCGATCGCGGGGTAATAGGCCTCGATCGCCTCGGCTACCCACTCCGCCGTGAACGGCGCTTCCGACGGCGGCATGTCGCGCGCGAGCTTGACGGCGATCTCGCATTCGACGCCGACCCGGATGAAATCGGCGGCCGCAAGCCGCGCACCGCTGTCGTGAACGCCTTTTTCGAAAACGCCACCGCCGCAGGGATGCGGAATGCCGAGATATTGCTGCATCACCGCGCTGGTACAGCCGATCTTGTAGCCGACGATGGCGCCGGCATGCGGCAGCAGCAGGTCATGCACGGCGCGCTGGATCCGGTAGCCGTCGGCCTCGTCCCGCGGCGCGAGGTCGACGCCGAGCGAATTCAGCGGCGCGCGGCTGCGGCGGGCGGCGGCGATGATCCGGGCGGCCGCGAGAATATTGTCCATCGGCGGCGGCTTTCGATTCGACTCAACAAAATGACCGCACGCGGCGGCCACATTCTACTCGTCGCGATAGACTTTCTCGCGTTTCTCGTGACGTTCCTGGGCTTCCACCGACAGGGTCGCGATCGGGCGGGCTTCGAGCCGCTTCAGCGCGATCGGCTCGCCGGTCTCCTCGCAATAGCCGTAGGTGTTTTCCTCGATGCGCTGCAGCGCGGCGTCGATCTTGGAGATCAGCTTGCGCTGGCGGTCGCGGGCGCGCAGTTCGATGGCGCGGTCGGTTTCCGACGAAGCCCGGTCGGCAAGGTCGGGGTGGTTGACGTTCTCCTCCTGCAGCGTCTGCAGCGTGATGCGGGATTCCCGCAGGATCTCGTCCTTCCATGCCAGCAGCTTGCCGCGAAAATATTCGCGCTGGCGGTCGTTCATGAAAGGCTCTTTTTCGGTCGGTCGATAGTTCTTCAACTTTTCCACGGCCAGCCCAACTTCACGTGCAAGGCGGGCGGAAACGGTCCGTCCGCGCGCGCCTTATATAGCGGCGTGTTGTGACAGACAATATCGCCCGAACCGGGAAAGCCTGCCGGCCCAAGGGTTTCGCAGGGGTTTCGCAAGGGTTTCGCGGGGATTTCACAGTGCCTTTCCCGCAGGAACCTGTGAAAAACTCCCGGCCCGTCAGAACTGCCCGGCTTTGGCCAGTTCGACCTCGACCCGCAATTCGATCTCGGACAGGACCGCGTCGAGCCCGGGATCGCCGGAGGAGGATTTCAGGTTGGCCGCGGCAGCGCGCAGCCGGTTGACCGTGGAAGCGTCGAAATTGCCCGACAACAGCCCGAGTTTGAGGTCATCCAGCACGTCGAGCGCGCCTTTACCGCGCTGCACCGAACGTTTGCGACGCTCGGTGGGATCCTCGACACCCTGCAGCGCGAGCAGTGCATCGATGTTGCCGGCCGCCTTGGGCGGGGCGGAGGAGCGGGTCTCGGCGGCCATGGCCGCATCCGGCAGGGAAAAACCGGTCGACGAGGTTCGCTTGACGACGCCGGTCGTCCCGATGGTGGTGCCGTTCGGTCCGTAGATGCGCATGATTTGCTCTCGCGGTGTAGCCGGCAGCATCGCCCCGCTATGGTTAACGAAACGTGAATCACCCGGCAGAATTTGCCGGGAAGCGGCAGTTTCGCCGCCGCCATGCCTAGCCGATGTCATTCCTCCAAGTATTTTCTCAATATAAATCAACAAGTTACGGCTAGAGACCGGATGGCACAGCGCTCGCATAGGCGTTGCCGGATCGCCGTCATGGGAGTGATGCGCGGATCCGGATGAGAGAACCTCGTGGGGAGCAGAGGATGCCAGGCGTCCATTCGGCAAGAGCGTTTCAGATGGCCTGCGCCGCGCTGCTAGCGCTGGCTCTGTCGTCGATCCCGGCCGCCGCGGCTTCCCGGATCAAGGATCTCGCCAATATCGAGGGCGTGCGGCAGAACCAGCTGATCGGCTACGGCCTCGTGGTCGGCCTAAACGGCACCGGCGACACCCTGAACAACATTCCCTTCACCAAGCAGTCGCTGCAGGCGATGCTCGAGCGCATGGGCGTCAACATCCGCGGCGCCACCATCCGCACCGGCAACGTCGCCGCCGTGATGGTGACCGGCAACCTGCCGGCGTTCGGCACCCAGGGCACCAGGATGGACGTCACCGTCTCCGCGCTCGGCGATTCCAAGAACCTGCAGGGCGGCACCCTGCTCGTCACCCCCCTGCTCGGCGCCGACGGCAACGTCTATGCGGTGGCGCAGGGCTCGGTCGCGGTGGCCGGCTTTGCCGCCGAAGGCGCCGCCGCCAGCGTGGTCCGCGGCGTCCCGACCGTGGGACGCATCGCCAACGGCGCCATCATCGAGCGCGAGATCGAATTCGCGCTCAACCGCCTGCCCAATGTGCGGCTGGCGCTGCGCAACGCCGATTTCACCACCGCCAAGCGCATTGCCGCTGCGGTCAACGACTTTCTCGGCGCCAAGACCGCGGAGCCGATCGACCCTTCCACGGTGCAGATGAGCATCCCGCCCGAATTCAAGGGCAACGTCGTCGCCTTCCTGACCGAGATCGAGCAGTTGCAGGTCGAGCCGGATCTCGCCGCCAAGATCGTGATCGACGAGCGCTCCGGCATCATCGTGATGGGCCGCGACGTCCGTGTCGCCACCGTCGCGGTGGCGCAGGGCAACCTCACCGTCTCGATTTCCGAAAGCCCGCAGGTCAGCCAGCCCAACCCGCTGGCGCGCGGGCGAACCGTGGTGACGCCGAACTCCAGCGTCAAAGTCACCGAGGACGGCAAGAAATTCGCACTGGTCAAGGACGGCGTGTCGCTGCAGCAGCTGGTCGACGGCCTCAACGGCCTCGGCATCGGCCCGCGCGACCTGATCAGCATCCTGCAGGCGATCAAGGCCGCCGGCGCTATCCAGGCCGACATCGAGGTGATGTGATGGCAGCCAGCGCGATCAATTCGACCATCGGCAGCACGGCCGCCAACCATGCGCCGCCGATGCGCCACGGCCGCCCCGACTTCCAGCTCGCCGAGGCCCTGACCAGGGTCTCGCCGCAGGCGCAAGCCAAGGCCAGGGCCTCGTCGGAGGATTTCGAGGCGATGTTCCTGAATTCGATGTTCTCGCAGATGACCAGCGGCCTCAAGGGCGAAGGTCCGTTCGGCGACACCCAGAGCACCGGGGTGTGGCGCTCGATGCTGACGGACCAGTATTCGAAGAACTTCGCCAAAGCCGGCGGCGTCGGCATTTCCACCGAGGTCTATCGCACGCTGATTCTGCAGCAAGCCAACCGCGCCGGCTAATCAGGGGATCCGACATGAACCAGCAACCTCCACGTCCGCAGGCGCCCGCACCGATTCCAGTCGCCTCGACGCCCGCTGAAGCACGCAAGATCGCCGAAAATCTGATGGACGCGATGAGCAAGCTGCTCGGAATCATCGAGCGCGAAACCGAACTGGTGCGCGCCGGCAAGGTGCGCGAGGCGATGATGCTGGAGACGCAGAAGTCGGAGATGTCGCGCCGCTACAGCGTCGCGGTCGCGTATTTGAAAGCCAGCCAGAAATATCTCAAGCAAAGCGCGCCCGAACTCCTGACTTCGCTGCAACGTCATCACGACACCTTTCGCGCCATGCTGCAGGTCAACCTCACGGTGCTGGCAACCGCGCATGCGGTGTCGGAAGGCATTGTGCGCGGCGTCAATACGGAGATCCAGCGCCGCAACATCCCCAACACCTACACCGCGGCCGGACAGCGCGCACAGCCCGGACGGGCCAACATCACGCCGCTGGCGGTCAGCCGCTCGCTCTGAGCGGCCCGAACTTGCGCGCAATTTTCATCAAAGTGCCGCGTTGATTTCAGCGCGGCGTTCATTGCGTTCTCTAACTCGGTGTTGAGAGGTCTCCGACATAGTTGCGTCCGACGAGGGGTTGGGATTTGACTCGAAGCACGCCAGGAGGCTGCCATGAGTATGGATTTCAACATCAAACCGGTGGGGGCACCGGTTGCCGCAGCGGTCGCGCCACCGGTGAGTGAAGCGGCCAATCGCGCGGTCGCGACCGAACTGCCGCCGCCGAAGAGCGTCACGGTAGTGGACGCCAGCGCGCGTGCGCGGGTCGATACCGGATTCCTGGCCCCCTCGGTATCGCATCAGGTGGTGATTGACCGGGCTGCGGCGTCGATCGTCTACCAGGTGGTCGACGAGAAAACGAGCCTCGTGGTGCGGCAATTTCCCGAGGAGGCGATTCTGCGCCGCCGTGCCTATTTCAACAGCCTCGACATGAGCAAGGACGCGCCGACGCGGATGCTCGCCACCGACCGCAAGGCCTGAGCAAGGCCTGAGTCGGACCGGCTTGAGGCGAGCCAGAGCGGCTCGTTCTAGCGGGACGTCGACAGTTTCGCGTAGGCCGTATCGAGCAACGTCTGGCCGGTCGAGGGATCGGTGATGACGTTCTTGATTTCCGCCGTCCCGATCTTGGTCAGCTTGAACTTCGTATCGCCGATCCGGAACGCGTTGTCCTTGATCAGAACATCGGCGTATTTGTTGGTGCCGGCGCTCTGGTACTGCACCTTGGCGCGAAAGCCGGTGACGTTCGAGACCGAGATCTTGAACGTCTTGTTGTCGGCGTATTTCCCGGTCCATTCGCCCTGGTAGAGCTTGGCATCGACCGGGACATACGGCGTCTTCGACGGAACGGTGGCTCCCACGGACTTGTAGTTCGCCGACAGGATGGCGAAAACGTCAGCCATTTACCGCTCCGTTCCCATCAGCCGCGGCCTGACAGGCCTGCCGCGAGATTGCAATTGATGTCGATCAGCGATTTCAGCTTGGCCGGATCCGGGTTCAACTGCATTTCCACGGTCTGGTTCATCACGAACACGCCGATGTTGGCGATGTTCTGCCTGACATCCACGGGCTGCGGATTCTCCTGGTTCGTTACCGAACTCATGAAAATCGACCACAGCCGGCGATTGAACAGCAGCGCATCGTACAGATTCTTGTCGGGACCGGTCCAGTTGTCCTGAACGTCGCGAAGTTGCCGTGCAGCCTTCAGCAGCGCCTGCGCCTCGATTTCGCGGGGAGATGACGTGGTCTGGGAGGTACGCGCATACGCCTGGGCTGCATTGGACATTCATGACCTCGATGGAAGCGGTTCGCAGGACCGCGGGGAGCTTTGTGACTGCCCAACTTTCATACAAGCCGGCCCTTTAAATATGGTTATCGCGCGTTACCAAATGCGTCGGGAACCGGGCAAAAGACCGGCCGGCATCCGGCCAATGAAAAAGCGGCGGGGTTGCCCCCGCCGCCTTGATTTTCGTACTCGGCGCCGGACTTAGCGCAGCAGCTGCAGCACGCTCTGCTGCGACTGGTTGGCCAGCGCCAGTGCGGACACCGCGATCGACTGGCGGGTGGACAGCGCCTGGCTGTTCGCCGCTTCCTCGTTGGTGTCGGCCAGCGTCAGGTTGGACGAGCCGGTCTGCAGCACGTTGATCAGGTTCTTCGAGAAGTCCTGACGGATCTGCACGATCGACAGGTTCGAACCCAAGGCAGAGGCCTGCGTCCGCAGAGTGCTGCTGGCGGCGTCGAGCGACCTGATGGCTGAGAAAGCCGACGCATTGTCCAGGAAATCGGTGCCAGCCGCCAACTTGGAGAGGCTGAGACCGGTCGCGTTGAACTGTACACCCTGGATATTCAGGGTCGAGGTTCCCTTCTCGTTGAAGGTCAGCTTGAGCTGATCGCCATTGAGCAGGTTGACGCCGTTGAACGAAGCATCCTGCGACGTGGTGGTGATTTGATCGAGGATGTTGTTGTACTGGGCGACGAGGTTCGAACGAACCAGCTGCGCAGCCGCATCCCTAACAGGCGCGGCGGCGGTCAGGCCGTTGAAGGGCTGACCCACACCGGCGGCGGTGCCCGTAATCGCACCGATCGTGGCGGAAGCAGCATCGTTCGTGGTCGTGATGGACAGAACGCCAGTCGACGAGAGCGTCGCCTGCAGGTTGTTGCCCGCGAGGGCGCTGTTCAGATCGTTCAGCGACCTCACCTGACCGGTACCGGTGCCAAAGGTGATCGCGGTCGCGGTACCGCTCCCGGTCGCGGCGATATTCAGCGTCAGGCCGGCAAGGCCGCCCGAGCTGTCGCTGCCGTTGCCGGTCGCGGTTGCGCCCGCGAAACCGAGCTGAGTGGCGGTGCCCGAGCTGAAGGTGCCGACCGTGACTGCGTCCGACGCACCGGCGGTGCCCGTGCTGGTCAGAACGAGGTTACCCGAGCCGTCGATCGTGGCGGCGACGCTGGCGCTGGTTCCAACCTGGGTGTTGATCGCGTCCCGGATCTGGTTCGCCGTATACGAGCTGCCACCAGCCAGCGTGACGGTCTGGCTGTTGATCTGGAACGTGAGATCGGCGAGCGGAGCGGCCGCGCTGCCATTGACGGTGGCATCGGCAACGCCGAGACCTGCCGCTGCGGTACCAGACGTGACGATGGCATCCGCCGCACCGGCGGTGCCCGTGCTGGTCAGAACGAGGTTACCCGTGCCGTCGATCGTGGCGGCGACGCTGGCGCTGGTTCCAACCTGGGTGTTGATCGCGTCCCGGATCTGGTTTGCCGTATACGAGCTGCCACCAGCCAGGGTGACGGTCTGGCTGTTGATCTGGAACGTGACATCGGCGAGCGGAACGGCCGCGCTGCCATTGACGGTAGCATCGGCAATGCCGAGACCAGCCGCTGCGGTACCAGACGTAACGATGGCATCCGCCGCACCTGCGGTGCCGGTGCTGGTCAGAACCAGGTGACCCGCGCCATCGTCGCTGGCAGTCACGCCGACGTTGGCCGTGCCGTTGATCGCGCTCACAATATCGGAGAGCGAGAAATTGCCGCCGCCGCCGGTTCCCGTACCCGTGGTCAGGGTAACCGTCTCACCGTTGATGTCGAAGGTGATATCCGAACCACCGTCGGCGAGACCGGCCGTCAGGTCGACGCTGCCGGTGACAGCAGCATTGGTCGCCGGCGTGCCGGTCAGGTCGATGGTCGCAAGCGCGCTGGTGCCGGTCGAAACAGCATTGGTCGCCGCAGTGCCGGTCAGGTCGATGGTCGCAAGCGCGCTGGTGCCGGCGACAACCGCGTTGCTGGCGGAGCCGCCGAGCAGGTTGTCGACCGTCGCGCCAGCAATTGCCGCGCTGCTCACGCTTGACTTCGCCGAATAGCCCACGGCGGCCTGGAGCGCCTGGTTGGCGACCGACTTGGCGCTATCGACCAGCTTCTGCAGCGAGGTAATGCCTGTGTTGGCAGCCTGCAGAACCTGCACGCCGTTACCGATACCGTCGAGGAGATTGCTGATGTCGCTGGCTCGGTTGTCGAGCGAGGCAGCCGTGAAGAAGTTGGTGGGATTGTCGAGTGCGGTATTCACTTTCTTGCCGGTCGAAAGGCGGCTCTGCGTGGTGGCGAGCAACTCAGCGGTCGACTGCAAGGAGAGGAGGTTCTGGCGAACCGAGGCCGAAAGAACAATGCCGGACATGTGTTCATACCTTTCTGGTGTGAAACGAGATTGCGAAAGCGCTCCAATCTTTTCTGATCGGGCGACGGTTCACCTTGGAACCAAGCTTCTAAGAAAAAATGAATCGTCGACGGCAAAAACAACCACGAAGGCAGCACGAAACGGCTGAGTTTCCGCCAACTTGCTCCGCAATAGTACTGATAAGCCGGCACATCCTGCGCGCCGCACCAAAATAGCAAAATTTTCCGTTCACCACTCGTTAACCATATTCGGAAAGGATCGCGGTCGCAGGGGCCACAACACCACCGACGCGTACCTGGCGCCAATCGAGGCCGACACCCATTTGAATTCGCGGCAAACGATCGTTTGCGCGAGAGGCGGCAACGGAGAACGTGCATGGCCCTAAAAGTCGAACTCAAGCCGCACGAGCGGATCATCATCGGCGCGTGCGTGGTCACCAACACCGATCAGCGTGCTCGCCTCCTGATCGACGGCGACAAGATTCCGATCCTGCGCGAGAAAGATATCCTGACGCCTGAGACCGCGGATACGCCGGCCAAACTGATCTATCTCGCCGTACAGCTGATGTATCTGTCGCCGGACCCGATGGCCCATCACCCGACCTATTTCAGTCTGGTGCGGGACGTTCTCAGCGCGATGCCGGGCGCCTGGCCATTCATCGAAGGAATCAACAATCACATCCTGAATGGCGATTTGTACCACGCGCTCAAGGAATCGAAGAAGCTGATCGGCCATGAGGAAACGCTGACGCAGGCCGCCAGAAGCCTGCAGGCGTCCGGTGCCGGCGGCGAAGCCGAGCAACAATCGGCGTAACGCCGCGAAGCTGCTCACCAAGGAAAAAGGCCTCCGACAGGAGGCCTTTCGCGTTTCGGCGCTGAAGGCCGATCAAAGATAGTTCAGCAGACTGGTCTGGTAGAGAGTCGCGGTGGTTTGATACGAGGCCTGCAAGGAGGTCTGCAGCGCCAGAATCTTGGTGGCCACCTCTTCGGGTGATATACCCTCGATCGAGTCAAGCATGGCCTGCGCCATCCCCTTGAGCTCGGTCTGCCGGTCCGTTGTCGACTTGACCGCGTGTTGCGCTCCGGCGAACTCCGCCTGGATATCCTGCAACGATTGATAGCCGGTCTGCGGCGCGAGGTTGGATCCGATGCGCTGACTGAGCGCGGTGCTCTGCGAACTGGCGTTTGGATTGGCGGCATCGGTCGTGACCGCCGCGTAGGCTGCCACGTTCTTCAGCAGATGCCGGAACGCCTGCTCGTCGGCGCGCGCGCCATACTGAACGGTGATCGACTGGTCGACGCGCGCAACCGCGGTGCCCCGAGCTGAATCGGAACCGACTTCGCCGGTGTACCAGATCACGGTGTTGGCGGCCGTTCCGGCCACCAGGGTCGTCGCCGTATTGAACGGCGGGCCGCCGACCCGCAACGGTGCCGGGCGCGCGGTTTCCGTGGCGCTGAAGCCAAGCGCGGCGAACGCAGCGGTGTTCGAGCTCGTGAGCGTCAGGTCTGTCGCATTGCCGCCATGCAGGGTGATCACGCCGCCATTGACTGTCGATGCACTGGTGGTACCCGTGATCGAATCGATCTTCTTCAACAACGCCTGAACGCTGTCGGTGACGTTGAGCTGGTTTCCGGTCGCCCCTGACGCAACAAATGCGATCTGGGTGCCGTTGACGGTGATGGTGTCGCCGGCGGCGAAATCGGTGGCTAGCGAATCCGTGGGCGCCGCGCCGGATAACAGCGTTGCGCCAGTGATCGCCGCCGGGACCGTATCCTTGTTGTTGACCGCGCTGCCTGAGATCGTTGCCGACGAATTGAAGAAATTATCCGACGCCTGGATCGCGGATGCGGCGACCAGCGAGGTGTCGGCCAGCTTCTGTATCGACGCGGTCAGCGCGGCCTGTAAGTTTACCGTGGTTGCATCGGTATCGACGCCAATCTGGAATGTGCCCGCCGCGGGCGGCGTGGTTGTGGTGGTCAGCGCCGTCAGCTCGATCGATTCGATGGTGCCGTCGGGAAGCTTGAAATTGAACTTGACCTTCTCGCCACTGTTCGGGTTGACGGCGCCGAGATCGACCGTCGTTGCCGGCGGCGCGCCGGCCGGCTGAGCGATGGTCGCGCCGGTCAGCGTCGAGCTCACCGAGGAGAGCTTGAGGCCGAACGCCGAACCGTCCTCGGCGACGCTGGTGACGGTGGTCGTCAGAGCCGGCGCCGTGACGGCGACACGTCCCATTGGGGCGGGGCCCGGCCCCTGATCGGCCTGCCTGCGTTCGTCGATCATTTGGGTCAGGCCGGCCTGGCTCCCGATGCCATAGAGCATGTCGTTGGCAGGCACCGTGGCGGGGGTGTCGGTCGCACGTCCCGAAAACAAATAGCGGTCGCCGGACTGGGTGTTGAGCATGGAAATGGCATTGGCGAACGCGGCCTGCGCCGTGATCTGGCCTGAGGTCTGACCGTTGTTGTTGAGCACGATGGTGGAGGAAGTCGACGCGCTCTTGACCGAGCTGCCGACGTTCGCCAGCCCCTGCAGCGACAGGTTCGCGACATTGATGCGGGTCTGGACGTTGGTGGCGGTGTTGGCATAGGCGTTGATGTTGGCGATCTGCGCGCGCAAGCCGAGCGCGAAAGCCCGGTCGGGGCCCTGCCCCGCGTAGGTCGTGGAGACCTTGCCGGTGGCGAGCTGCGTCTGCAGATCGTCAAGCTGACTTCTGAGACTGAGGATCTGCGCCCCGATATAGGATGTCTTGCCGCTTACGCCCACGATTGACATGGAATCCTCACATTGCCTGCATCAGGACGTCGTACATTTGTTTGACCGTGGACATTATGCGTGCGTTGGCCGAATAGGCATTCTGCAGCGCCAACAGGTGCGCCATCTCGTCGTCGATGTTGACGCCCGAAGTTGCGTTCATCTTGTTCTGCAGGGTGTTGAGAACGACCTCCTGGCCGTCAGACAGCAGCGCGGCGGAACTCGCGGCTTCGCCCTGCATGCTGATCACCTGTCTGGTGAAGTTCAGCAGCGTGCCGGTGAACGGCGCTCCGGTGGTGCCGATGCCGGTCTCCGGCGAATACCGGTAGGTGCCGGTCATCAGCTTGTCGAGGATGAAATCGGAGCGCGTGGTGTCGCCCGCGGCGGTGAGCGGATTGGTTGAGTAGACGATGGTACGGGAGGGATCACCCAGCAGCGCGTGGTTGACGCTGATCCGGCCGGCGAGACCCGTTTGCTGCGACCCGTTGGCGGTCAAGGCGCCGGTGTAGAGCGCGCCGCCATCGGTGAACAGCGGAAGCTGCGCGCTGCCGCCGGTCAGCGACGACACCGTCTTGGTGACCGAAGCCGCGGTGACATCCGTCCGGTTCGTCGCGCCGTCATCGAGCACGCGCAGCGTCGATCCCGACGGGTTCGAGAATTGCAGGCTGGCACTGGCGCCGAGCGCCGCGTTGAGCTGTGTGACGACGGAGGCCATGCCGCCGGAGAAATCGATGCCGAGAACACTGTCGTTCGGATCGAGCGTAGCATTGTTGCTCAGCGGCAATATGCTGGGATCGTCGACCCGCAGAATCGAAAGATTGTGCGTGATGCCGGTGATGTTGTCCTTGTAGGTGATACGCGCGACGTTGCCGGTCTGCAATCCCGCCAGATCGAGATCGAAGCCGGCCTGCGGCAATGCGCTGGCAGGCGCCGCGACACTCGCCGTTGTCTGGTCCGACAGCGCGCTCGACATTGCCGCCGCGAATTGATCGATCTGCGTCTGTGCTTTGACCAGCGTGTTGTCGCGCAGTTCGAGATAGGCGGCGAGCTTGCCCGAGCGGATCGCATTGGTGGCGACCAGGTCGTAGCTGCCGCCATCCGGAAAATCGATGGTGATGGTGCCGAGATTGTTTTTCGCCGGATCCGGATCGTACAGCGTGTTCGGCGTGACCGTACCCTGCGGATTGAAGGACAGCCTCGCAGCCTCGGTCCCCACCAGTTGCACACCGGAATTGGTAAACAACGTCACCTGGTTGAGGTTGTTGGTGACAACCCGAATGTCCATCAACTGCGACATCTGATCGATGTACTGGTCGCGTTGATCGAGCAGCGACGCCGTCGCGGCATCGGTCCGGCCGTTGTTCTGCAATTGATTGTTGATGAGCGCGATCTGCTTCATCGCGTTGTTCGCAATGTTGATGGAATCGTTGATTCCGGTTTCAGCATTGGCACGCAGGTTCTGGATACCCTGGCTCGTGGCATTGAGCTGCTGCGCCAGCGCCTGCGCGGCATTGACGACGCCGATTCGCGCCGACGCAGAGTCCGGGCTGGTCGACAGTCCCTGCACCGCCGTGGTCAGCTTGTTGAACGCGTCCTCGATGGTACCGGCCGAATCCGGGTTGCCATACACCGATTGCAGATTGGCCAGATAGGTTGCCCGGACGTTGGCATAAGTGGCACCGGAGGTCTCGGTGCGAATCTGGGTCTGCAAATACTGATCGAGTTCGCGGTTGACGCCGTTGATACGGACGCTGGAGCCGAAGTCGCCCGTGACGCCTGTAATCTGATTGAGGGTCTTGCGGACATAGCCCGGTGATTCCGCATTGGCGACGTTGGACGAAACCAGTGCGAGCGACGCCTGCGTTACACGCAGGCCCGACATCGCCGTAGCAAGGGCTTGACCCAGACTCATGACATACTACCCATCTTGGATCGATCGCGGACCGCGATTACCGCAGTACGTTCAGGAGATCCTGCATCATGGTGTTGGACGTGGTGATGACTTTGGTGTTTGCGGAATAGGCCTGCTGGGTGACGATCAGCTTGGTGAATTCGTCGGCAATGTCGGTGTTCGCCCCCTCAAGCGACGAACCAACGATGGTTCCGCCTTTGCCGTAGAGCGCCTGGCCGGATCCGTCGGTCGCCTCGAAAGCGCCGCCGTCGGCGCGCTTGAGGAAGTTGGTGCCGTTGAAACTGGCCAGCGTGATTTCGGCGAGATCGAGATTTCGGCCGTTGGAGTAGTTGCCGACGATGCGTCCGTTGGTCGAGACGCCGACCGATTGCAGCATGCCGGCCGGGAAACCGTCCTGCTGGATCTGGTTGACCTGCACGTTGCCGTTGGCATCGGCGAACTGTGTCACGCCACCGCTACCGAAAACCAGCACCGGACTTCCAATCGACAGGCCATTGACCGCGGCGTTGGTAAGCGTGATGGAAGCGATTGCCGGGGTCATCTGGCCGCTTGCCGAGAACGTGAAGTTGGTACCGACGTTTTGCCAGGCTACGTTGGTACCGGTTGCGTTCGGATTCACCTGATAGAACATGTTCCATGTCTCGGTGTGACCGACACCGAGCGAAACGCTGTCTACCTTGCCCCAGCGGAACTGCAGGTTCACCGGCGCACCCGACACATCGTAAGTGGTCACCGCGCCGCCGGCGACGGTCTGATTGAGAAAAGTCGAATTGTCCTGGCCGATCACCTGACCGGTTCCGACAGTGCCGCCGCCGGTACGGAGTGCGGTCGCGGTGCCGGTGAAGCCGAGTGCGGCAAAGGCGCTGGAATTTGAACTGGTGACCGAGAGATCCGAGGTGGTGCCGGAATGCAGGGTAATGGCGCCGCCGGAAATGGTGGATGGTATGGCCGTTCCGGTGATCGAGTCGATTTTCGCAAGCAAGTCGTTGATGTTGTCGGTGATGTTGAGCTGGTCGCCGACGGCACCCGCCGCGACGAAGGTAACCACGGTGCCGTTGACCGTGATGGTGTCACCGACGGCGAAATTGGCCACGAGCGAATTGCTGGGGGTCACACCCGACAGCATGGTCGCGCCGGTGTTGGCTACTGAGGGTGTGTCCTTGTTGTTCTGGACGGTGCCGCCCGTGATTGCATCGACATAGGGCGCGGCCGGCGTTCCCAACACCAGGGGGTTATAGCCCGCGGTGAACGAGCCCGGAGCCAGCAATTCCGATCCCGTGATCGACTTGTCGTGATTGGTCGTCAGCGGATAGCTGGCGAGGTTGGCGCGATACTCGATCTTGGAGGTTTCCTGCGCCGGCAGAAAATCGTTCTGGAACTTCAGGACCTGCGGCGAACTTCCGGTCAGGTTGCCGGTGGTCGGGTCGACCGGGACGCCTTGAAGATAGTAACCCGCGCCGTTGACCAGATAGCCGCTCTTGTCGAGCTGAAAATCGCCGCGGCGGGTATAGCGATCGACGCCGTCGAACACCGGCTGGCCGTCGGTAAACGTTCCAGGCTTTTGCACCGCAAAGAACCCGCTGCCGTTGATCGCCATGTAGGTGGCGACCGAGGCCGACTGCACGTCGCCCTGCACCGTGTTGGTGCTGCGCGAAGCGGTGGTGACGCTTCCGGCAAGCTGGCTGGTCAACCCGGTCGATGGAATGAGATCGAGGAAGCTGGTGTCGATGCGCTTGAAGGCCGTGGTCTGCGAGTTGGCGATGTTGCCCGAGATGTTTTCGAGTGCGTACGACTGTGCGCGCAGGCCGCCGACCGCGGTCGTTAAAGCACCGAAGATACCCATGACACTTTCTCCAAGTTCGATCCGGGCGGCCAGCCGGTCTCAAAAACCCGGGCCGCTGTCGAAGGAGCGTGTCGCAAGCACCGTGCCAAATTTTTAAGTATGTAAAATCAGGATCTTAGATGAAAAGCCCCGATCCAGGGACCGGGGCACAATTGCCGGGACGGGCAACAATTGCCGGGCCCAAGCCTGCAAATCAGGTCGCCGAGGCCGGCGCCGGATGAAACACCATCGCAAAACCGTTGATGCAGTAGCGCAATCCGGTCGGCTTCGGCCCGTCGTCAAAAACATGACCGAGATGCCCGCCGCAGCGACGGCAGTGCACTTCGGTCCGCAGCATTCCCAGGCTGCGATCTTCGGTCTTGCCCACCGCGTTCTCCAGCGGCTGATAGAAACTCGGCCAGCCGGTGCCGCTGTCGTATTTCGTCTCCGAGGCAAACAGCGGCAGGTCACAGCCGTTGCAGGCGAAGATGCCCTTGCGCTTTTCCTTCAGGAGCTGGCTCGAGCCCGGACGTTCGGTGCCGTGCTTGCGCAGGATCTCGTATTGTTGCGGCGTCAGCTGCGCGCGCCATTCCGCATCGGTCTTTTCGATCTCGAATTTCTCCGCGGCACTGGCCGGGGTGGATCGCAGCCAGCGAAAGGCGGCAAGGCCGAACAGACCGGCGACGGATGCGAGCAGGATACGGCGGTCAAACATGATGGTCTCCGTGCGAAGCGGAACAGGACGTGGTCGCTGTGAGATACGGGGCGCGGCATCAGAAGTTACATGGATCCGGCACGAAATTTCTCACTTTGTTGCGAGAAGGCCATCCCTGCCCCCTGCACCGGAGCAATCAGGAAGCTCCCTCGCCTTCGCCCGGGCTTGCCGTGGCCTGCGGGACGGGACGCTCCGGAGGTGGGCGGCCGGGCTGCGGCCGGCGCGGCGGCGGCCCTCGGGTTCCTGCCTGCCGGTTGGCCTCGGCCAGCCGCGCCTCGCGCAGGCGTTCCTGAACCCGCGCCCGTTCCCGGTAGCGGGCCAGCGCACCGGCGGCGGCGGAACTTCCCCGCCCCCACAACCCGATGACATGCCCGGCGGCTCGGCCGGTGGCGCCGCCCGCCCAGACCAGTTCGAACGGCGAAAACAGCCGCCAGCGTTCTTCGCCCCACAGGATGCTGCGCGCGATCAGCAGCCCCGCCATTGCCGTCGTGTTCAGGCCGTGGCGGCCGAAGCCGCTGGCGACCCACAGGCCCTTACGCAGCTGGCCGATCTGCGGCATGCCGTGCACGGTCTCGCCGACCACGCCGCCCCGCATTTCGGCAATCCCGACCTTTCCGAGTTGCGGAAAGATGGTGTGGATCCTTCGGGCAATGGCGGGCGCGTAGCGCTCGGGCCGCGCCGCCCATGTGGTTTCCGGACTGGCCCACATCAACCGGTCGCCCTCGACGATCCGAAAATGGTCGATGCCGTCGCTGTCGGTCACCGACCCCTGAAACGTCATGACGTCGGCCAGCCGTTCGCCGAGCGGCTCGGTCACCCCGGCGTAGCGCCAAACCGGCAGCAGCGTTTCCGAAAGCCGCCGCAGCGGCGCGCCGAGATGGACGTTGCCGGCGAGCACGATATGCGACGCGCGCAACCGCGCCGACGGCGTCACGATGCGCTTGCGGATGCCCGATGGATCGATACTGACGACCGGCGTGTCCTCGAAAATCCGCGCCCCTGCCCGCCGCGCCAGCGCGGCAAGGCCATGAAGATATTTTCGGCCGTCGAGTTGAAACGCCCGGGGATAATACACCCCGTGGAAATAGTGACTGGTCTTGATTTCGGCGCGCACGCGGTCGACCTGCCAGCCCTCGACTTCGGTATCGAAGTCCTCGCCGAGCATCTGCAGCCGGCTGATCAAGGCATCGCCGGCCTCGACGTTGGAGACCTCCAGGGCTCCCTCGCTGAGCGCGATCCCCGGCATCTGCGCTTCGGTGGCGTTGGCCCGGACATACTCCGCGCCCTCTTTCGACAGCGACCAGAGTTCGCGGGCGTCTTCCAGGCCGATGCGCGCGATCAGCTCGCCGATGGCCAGTCCGTAACCGGGCATCACCGTGCCGAGTTGATGGCCCGACGCGCTCCAGCCGACATGCCGGCCCTCGAGCACCGCGACGCTCGCGCCGAGCCGTGCCGCCTCGAGCGCCACCGTGAGGCCGGCAAGTCCTGCGCCGATCACGCAGATATCGACATCGAGGTCGAACGAAAGCCGCGAGCGCGCCGGCGCCGCGGCGGCATCCGGCCCGTTGGTCGCGCTTGTGAAAGTCTCGTCCATATCGTTTTCTTAGGGACCGATCAGGCGCTTGTCACCTTGTCCCGGGCATGAGCTTGTAGATTAATCCGGTGGGCCTGAACCGAATCGAGATTGCGCCATGCGTCGTTTGCTGCTGCTGCGTCACGCCAAGACCGAGAACGACGCACCGTCGGGCCGCGATCAGGACCGCCGGCTGGACGACCGCGGCCGGCGCGACGCCGCCGAGATCGGCGGCTGGATCGGCCGGCATCCGCCGTTTCCCGATTCGGTGCTGGTTTCAACCGCGGTCCGCGCCAACCAGACCTGGGAAATCGCCTGGGAGGCGATGCAGGATCTCGTGCCGCCGCCGCGGGTCGAATTTGTGCCGGAACTCTATGGCGCCGATCCGACGCAGTTGCTGGAAGCCGTCCATGCCGCGGCTGCGGCCGATCCGAAGGTCCTGATGCTGGTCGGGCACAATCCCGGCATGCATGAACTGGCGCTGATGCTGGCCGGCAGCGGCGACCCCGCCGGACGCAAGGAACTCGGCGACAATCTGCCGACATCGGGCCTGGCGATCTTCGACTTCGAAGTCGACGACTGGAGCGACGTGGCATTCCGCCGCGGCCGGCTGGCCCGGTTCGTCAGCCCGAGGCTGTTGAAGCTGGCCTCGGGCGACTGAGGCGGATGCGGTTTTTTCTGTGGTAGGCTGATCGCGAACACGGAGGCGCAGATGTTCAAGTCCATTCTGGTGCCGATCGATCTCGCCGATACCGATCTGGCGAAGGGCGCGATCGCCACGGCGGCGACGCTGTCGCAGACCTGGAGCGGCATGGTGCGCCTGCTCAACGTCCTGCCAATGACGCCGGTGATGCTGGCGGAATATGTGCCGGCCGATTTCGACGCCCAGCAGCGCGAGACCTCCGAGGAGGCGCTCAGCATCGTGGCACGGGAATCGGGCATCGAGGCGGCCCGGATCTCGAGCGTGGTGCGGCAGGGCGGCATCTATCACGAGATCCTCGAGGAGGCCGCGGCGATCAAGGCCGACCTGATCGTCATGACATCCCACCGGCCGGCGATGCGCACCTATTTTCTCGGCTCCAATGCCGGCCATGTCGTGCGCTACGCCAAGTGCTCGGTGCTGGTGGTGCGGCACTGAGCGCACCGCCTGCGCAAAATCACGAAAACAACCCCATGCACAGATAGGACTCCCTGTAATTACAGGGAGTTACCGCATCCGTTCCGTGCCCGGATGGAAGGCGCCGCCGACCGCCGCCTCGATCTGGCTGCGCACCAGGCCGATGTCGCGCAATTCGCGGTCGTCCCGCTCCAGCAGCGCCCTGATCGCGGCCCGGCGTTCCCAATAGGCCGCCGCGGCAAGCGCCCCGGCACCGATCCAGCGCACCAACCCACCCGACCATTGGGGGATCGAAGGTTGTGCGGCAGTCTGGGATATCGTGGTCATCTTTCTTCTCCAATCGGCCTTAAGCCCGGCTTGGCAATGCCGCTGGCGCAGGCGCTGCGGGCAGCGGTTGCGCCTCGGCGACGTCGGATTGCTCTCGCTCTCCTCAGTGCAATCTCGGGGCTTGAAGGCGTCTAATTGATCCTCTAATTGTATCGGTGCAAGTAAAACATTGCTCTCGGTGCAATAATGTCGAAATTCGAATACGCCAAGCTCGCCGATGCCGTCGCCGCCGAGATCGCCAGCGGCGTCCTCAAGCCCGGCGACCGGCTGCCGCCGCAGCGTACCTTTGCCTATGAGCGCAAGATCGCCACCTCGACGGCGAGCCGGGTTTACACCGAGCTGTTGCGCCGCGGCCTCGTGGTCGGCGAGGTCGGGCGGGGCACGTTCATTTCGGGCGAAGCGCGCCGCGGCATCGCCGCCTCGACCGAGCCGCGCGGTGCAAAAATCGACCTGGAATTCAACTATCCGATGCTGCCGACGCAATCGCTGCTGATCGCCAAAAGCCTGGAGGGGCTGAACCGGCCGGAGGCGCTCGATATCGCGTTGCGGCAGGCGACCAGCACGGGAACGCAGGGCTTGAGAAGGACCGCCGCGGATTACCTCACCCGGCAAAACAGGGACTGGTCGCCACGACCCGAGCAGATGGTGTTCACCGCCAATGGCCGGCAATGCATCGCGGCCGCGCTGGCCGCGGTGGTGCCGGCCGGCGGCCGCTGCGGCGTCGAGGCGCTGACCTACCCGTTCATCAAGGGCATCGCCGCCCGGCTCGGCGTCACGCTGGTGCCGCTGGCGATGGACGAACACGGCGTGCGTCCGGACGCCGTGCAAAAGGCCCATCGCGAAGCCCATCTGTCGGCGATCTACGTTCAGCCCGTCATTCAGAATCCGCTCGGAATCACCATGCCCGCCGCGCGCCGCGCCGACCTGTTGCGCGTGGTCGAGAAGCTCGATCTCGTCGTCATCGAGGACGCCGTCTATTCGTTCCTCGACGACGAGCCGCCGCTGGCGGCCCTGGCGCCGGACCGTTGCGTGGTGCTCGACAGCCTCTCCAAGAAGGTGGCGCCCGGGCTTTCGCTCGGCTTCGTCGTGGCGCCGCCGCGGCTGCGCGAAAACGTCATGGCGTCGGTGCGCTCCGGCGGCTGGACCGCGGCGGGATTTGCCTTCGCCGCCGCCCAGCAATTGATGGCCGACGGCACCGCGGCCGAACTGGCGCGGCTGAAACGGCTCGATGCGCAGGCGCGCCAGAAAATCGCGGCGGCCTGCCTTGCCGGCCTCGAAATCCAGACCAACCCCAAATCCTACCATCTGTGGCTGACCTTGCCGCCGCACTGGCGCTCGCAGACCTTCGTCGCCGCAGCAGCCCGGCGCGACATCGCGTTGACGCCCTCGACGACATTCGCCGCCAGCCCCGGCCATGCGCCGAACGCGGTGCGGCTGGCGCTGGCGGCCCCTCCGATCGACCAACTCGAAGCCGCGCTGGGCACGCTGGCGGGAATGCTGAACGCCCAGGAAGAGGATTTCGATTCGACCGAATGACGGACGTCATTGTCGCGGTGCCGGACCTCTATTTGCCCTGCGGCAGCAGCGCCTGCGGCAGAGCGTCGAACGTATAGGGCTGCGGACGGTTGCGCCGCAGGAAGCCGCCGATCTGCCAGGCGAACAGCGCGGCGAAGCCGACCAGGAACAGCGCCCCGCCCAACTCGCCGGTGGCGAGCGCGCGCACCAGCAGCCCGGTGATCGCGATTGCGACCAGCGCCACCAGCGCGCCCCCCGCGACGAAGACAGCGTAATTGATCCCGCCGGTCAGCTTGGCCGTGCTGCCCGCTTGCTGCATCCGCGCATGCAGCTGCGTGATGAAGTCGCGGTAGGGCCGGTCCTGCGTCGTCATCAGGGCGATGGTCTGCCAGCTGGTCGAATAGATGGCGATGCGCTGGCCGTCGTTGCGCGTGATATCGCAGCGGAAACGGCGCGACTGCATCGACGCCGGCCGGTACGACAGCCTGATCTCGGCGATATCGGCATAGGGCCAGACGCCGGACCTGCTCCCGACCTGCCAGGACAGCCCCTGCTCCGTCAGCTCGAATTGATGGGCGCTGCCGACCAGCGACGCCTTGTAGGCGTAACTGGCGGAGGGCGCGGCTTCCGCGGACGTCGTGGCATGTTCGATCGATGGCTCTGGCAATGCGATTATCCCGGTCATGGCGGGCGACGCCGGCTTGCGCGCCCCGCCGGCTTTACCCTACAAATGGCCGATGGCCGAGACGACTTATTTTCCGCGCCGCCTGATCCTGGCGGGCGCGATGATATCAGGGGTGCTGCTGGCGCTCGCCGTACACATGATGGGGGTGCGCTACGGCCTCGACCTCGGCGGCCTGTGGCGCGCCGGTAGCGGCGAATTCATGCCGGCGGGCGCCGCCATCGCGTGGTGGCTGATCGCCAGCTTCGGTTTTTCCGGCGGCTATCTGACGGCGACGCTGCTGGACAGCGCGGTATCCGGGCAGATTCCGCCGCGGATGCGCCAGTTCCTGATCGCGGTCGGCGTGCTGGTGCTGGCCGGCGCCGGCCAGGCGGCCTCGGCGCCGAGCCCGGTCCCGACCATATCGGGCGTGCTCGCGGGCCTCGCGGCGCTCGGCCTCGGCGCCGTCGTGGCGTTCTGCGGCGCGCATTTTGCGCTGCGCAGGTCGTGAGCGGAGTAATCGAGCCAACACCCCATCATCGCATCGGGCCGCGAGGTCATGCGACTTCCCGCAGGCTTGACCCGGACAGCAACGCGTCGACCTCGACGGCGGGGCGCGGCCGGCCGAACAGATAGCCCTGCGCCTCGGTGCAGCCTTCCAGCCGCAGCATCGCCAGTTGCTCCCGGGTCTCGACTCCTTCGGCCGTCGTCGAAATGCCCAGCCTCCTGGCCAGCACGGCGACGGCGTGGATGATCGCGATCGCGTCGCCGCGGGTGGAGAGTTCTCCCACGAAGGAGCCGTCGATCTTGATTCTGTCGAACGGAAAGCTTCGCAGATAGCTCAGCGACGAATAGCCGGTGCCGAAATCGTCCATCGCGATTTGCACGCCATGGCCGCGAAGCGCGTGCAGCATCGAAAGCGTCGCCTCGCTGTTTTGCAGCAGCGCCGTCTCCGTGATCTCCAGTTCGAGGCGGCGGGCCGGCAGCCCGGCCGCCGCCAGCGCGGCCGTGACCGAGGACACCATGTCGGGATTGCGGAATTGCACCGGCGACAGGTTGACGGCGACCCGGATATCACCGGGCCATCCGGCGGCGTCCCGGCATGCCCGGCGAAGCACCCAGTCGCCGAGCGGGATCATCAGGCCGGTCTGTTCCGCCACCGGAATGAATTCGATCGGCGCGATCAGGCCGCGGCGCGGATGATTCCAGCGCAGCAGCGCCTCGAAGGCGACGATCCTGTCCGCCTCGAGATTGTGGATCGGCTGGTAATGGACCTCGAACTGGTCCGACGACAGCGCGGTGCGCAGGTCGAGCTCCAGGGTGCGGCGGGCCTGGGCGCGGGCATCCATGCCCGGCTCGAAGAAACGGTAGACGCCGCGCCCCTCCGCCTTGGCGTGATAAAGCGCCAGATCCGCATGCTTGAGCAACTGGTCCGGATCACCGCCGTCGTCGGGCACGAGCGTAATTCCGATGCTGACGCCGATGGTGAGCTGGTGGCCGTCGATGTCGTAGGGCGCGCCGATCACATCGACGATGCGGCCGGCCAGCGCGGCCACCGCGGACGTCTCGGCATCGCCGCGCAACTGGACGATGGCGAACTCGTCGCCGCCGAGACGCGCGACGGTATCGCCGGCGCGCACGGTCGCGCGCAGGCGCCGGGCGACGTCCCGCAGCAAGGCGTCGCCGATCGGGTGACCGAGCGTGTCGTTGATATCCTTGAAATGATCGAGATCGAGGCAGAGCACGGCGATGCGGTCGCCGGACCCGGCCGCTCCCAGCGCCAGTTCCAGCCGCTCCCTGAACAGCGTGCGGTTCGGCAGATCGGTCAGCGCGTCATGACGGGCCATGTGAAAAATCTGCTGCTGCGCCTGCTGCCATTCGGTGATGTCCTCGAAGGTCGCGACCCAGCCGCCACCGTCCATCGGCTGATTGACGACGCGGATCGTGCGCCCGTTCCGCTCGACGATCCGGGTCGCCGTCTGGCCACCGCGCATCTGCGTCACGATGCTTTCGTAAACCTGCTCCGGGTTGTGCTCCCGCTCGCCGGTGACCCTCTGATGCTCGAACAGTTCGAGCAGCCGCCTGCCCTTGAAGGACATGATGGTGCGGCCCATCATTCGGGTGTAGCGCTCGTTGAACAGCACGATGCGGCCGTCGGCGTCGCACATGCACAGGCCCTGTGACATGTTCTCCAGCGCGGTGTCGAGCAGGATTTCCTGCTGGCGCAGTTCGCCCTTCGATCGCCGGTCGAGCAATGCCGCCAGCAGGCACATGCCGAGCAGGATGGCAGCGGCGCCGGCAATGAACAGAGCGAGCGCGGCGGACGACAGCGACGGGCCATCGATGACCACGGCAGGATCCGGAATGAACGAGACCGCCCCCATCGCCGTGAAGTGATGCGCCAGGATGGCGATCGCCAGCAGCGCGGCCGCCGCAGCCCCATGGCGAAAGTCCTCACGCCGTGCGGCGACGAATACCGCGAGGCTGGAAAAAACCACGCCGAGCAGCAGCGACGCCGCGACGGTGCCGTGCGACCAGATCAGGCGGGCGGGCAATTCCAGCGCCAGCATGCCGGTGTAGTGCATCGCCGCGATGCCGAGACCGACGACGGCGCCGCCGGTCGCCGCGATCCATCGCCGGTCGTGGCGCACGGCGATGCCAAGACCGGCGCCGGTGATGACCACGGCCAGCAGCAGCGACACCGCGGTCTGGCCGAAATCATACCTCAGACCGGTGCCGCGCCCGTAAGCCAGCATGGCCACGAAATGCGTTGCCCAGATCCCGAATCCGCCGGCAGCGGCATCGAGGCCCAGCCACAGCAGCCGGGTGTTGCCCGCCGTCTGCTGCGCGCGCTGGAACAGGCTGACCGTCACCGCGCTCGCCAGCAGACAGACCGCACCGGCCAGCGCCACCAGGCGCCAGTCGTGCTCGATCATCAGGGAGTTGAGAACTTGATACATTGGACCTCGCTTCACCGGGACAACGAACGGGTCGGTGTTTCGCGGTGGTCAGGCGCGGTATCGTTCCGATCGTGGATAACGAGGGCTTACAAGGGGATGGCAACGGGACCGGGCGGTATCGGATCGGCCCGCAAAAGCCGTGCGGGGCCGAAACCGCCGGATGGAACCTGCGGGCAGACCCGGGTGGGCGGTGGAAACGGCGGATTTATCGCCCACAGAAATGCCGCCTCTTGAGAATGATATCATTTCCATGATATCATTAGGTTCACGACAAGGAGGTAGCCATGCAAGTTTCGAAATGGGGCGACAGCCTGGCCGTGCGGTTGCCCAAGGCGCTGGTGGAGAAGATGGGCCTGATCGTCGGGGACGAGATCAACATCGTCGATGTGGCCGAACGAACGTTGGTCGTGCAGAAAGAGGACCGTCGCAAGGCCGCGCTCAAGGACATCGCCTCGCTGAACTGGACGCTTCCTCCCGATTACAAATTCGATCGGGACGAGGCCAACGAACGGTGACGGCGTTTTTCGATACCAACATTCTGGTTTACGCCGCGAGTTCGGATGCGAAAAGACAACCAGCCAACGAGTGCCTGGGGCGACGTGGCTTCGCCAGCGTGCAGGTACTGAACGAATTCGTTCATGTCGCACGGCGGAAGTTCGGCCACGACTGGCCACAAATCGAGTTCGCGCTCGGGCTCTTTCGCGCCTCGCTCGACGATGTCGTTCCGGTCACCTTGAACACGCATCAAGCCGCCGTCGCGCTGGCCCGCGATCATCGCCTGTCGTTCTACGACGCGCTGATCGTCGCCGCCGCGCTGCAGGCCGGCTGCGACACGCTCTACACCGATGACATGCAGCACGGCCGAAAAATCGGCGGGCTCGCCATCGTCAATCCGTTTGATGAAGGTGGCGGTTGACCGCTTCTGTCGAAGGGCTGCCTGTCGAAGCAACTCGCCGATCTCCGCAGCCGTCATTGCGAGGAGCGCTTGCGACGAAGCAATCCATTCTTTCTCGCCCAGCAAGATGGATTGCTTCGCGAGCCTCTCTTCGGGCGCGCGTTCGCGCGACCCGTTGGCTCGCAATGACGAGGGGTGACGCTCCGCTCATTCGAGCGGCGCCTGCACGCTGCTGCATCCAATTCCGCCGCTGTAGGCCTGCGGAGGAGCCGCCCCCCAACCCGGCGGGCCTGCGGCCCGCCACCCTCCCCACCGCTTCGCGGGGGGAGGACAAGAAAAAACGCCGCGCGGGATTTCCCGCGCGGCGCTCTGATCGAATCCGGTTTCGCCGGTCAGCTCGCGGCGCGCAGGTTGATGCGGCTCTCGGCCAGGGTGGTCAGCTTCTTGTCGGTGGCCTTTTCCTCGTCGAGGGTTTTCTGCAGCACGACGGCGCAGTCGTTGCGGCCGAGCTGTTTGGCCCAGGCAACCAGGCTGCCGTAGCGCGCGATCTCGTAATGTTCGACGGCCTGAGCGGCGTTGATCAGGGCGGCATCGAGCACCGACTTGTCCTCGACCTCGCCGAAGATCTCCTCGGCTTCCGCGATGATGCCGTCGATCGCCGGGCAATTCACCGCCTTCACCTCAGCGCCGTGCATCTGGAACACCTGTTCGAGGCGCTGCAGCTGGATCCGGGTTTCCTCGATATGGGTCACAAAGCCCTGCTTGAGCTGCCTGTCGGTGGCCTTGTCGGCCATTTTCGGCAGCGCCTTCACCAATTGTTTCTCGGCGTAATAGATGTCCTGCAACTGGTGCACGAACAGGTCGTCCATGGTCTGGATGTCTTTACTGAACAGTCCCATGCGGGTCCTCCTGGTAGGGGAACAGTCCGGCGGCCCGTTGCTCACGGGCGTTCGGTTCGTTCGATTTCGGATACAGCGCTAACCGGGGCATTGCCGGGATGTTCCTGGCGCGAGCCCAAAGCATCGTGATGGAACGGGCCACCAGGCCCGCGGGCCGTTGATGATCCCGGTCAATGCCGGGAGCCGGGTTTTGCGCGTAGGCGATATGCAGGAAATATGACGCCCGTCCCGGCGGAGGCCGCATGGCCGGGCGTTGTCAAGGACTGCCCAACGCCGCGTTTTTGCATTATGGGTCTGGGCTGGATCGGGCGGTTGGCGGTATGCCTGTCATCAATCGCTGCGAAAAGGCTCGCAACAGGTTGCCGCCCCGCCGGGAGGACGAATGCATCGACTGCTGACCACGCTGAGGCGTGGCTTCAAGGAACGGATCGGCTGGAAACGGCTGGGGATCGCCGCAAGCCTCGTCATTATCGCCTTCGCCATTTCCACGATGGTCCGCACCCTCAAGGGGGTCGATACCGGCGTGATCCTGACCGCATTGACGGAGATTCCGCTTGCCAACATCGCGCTGGCCGCGCTGTGCGTGATCGGCGCGTTCTGCACGCTGACCTTCTATGATTTCTTCGCGCTGCGCACCATCGGCAAGAACCACGTGCCCTATCGCACCGCCGCGCTGGCGAGTTTCACCAGCTACACGATCGGCCACAACATCGGCGCCACGGTGTTCACCGGCGGCGCGATCCGGTTCCGGATCTATTCGGACCACGGCCTCTCCGCCATCGACGTCGCCAAGATCTGCTTCCTGTCCGGCCTGACTTTCTGGCTCGGCAATCTGTTCGTGCTGGGCATCGGCATGGCCTGGCACCCGGAGGCGGCGACCGCGATGGACCTGCTGCCGCCGGCGGTGAACCGGCTGATCGCGATCGGCTGCCTGGCCGGCATCGCGGCCTATTTCGTCTGGCTGGTGACCGGCGAGCAACGCCGCGAACTCGGCCAGAACGGCTGGAAGGTGGTGCTGCCCTCGGCGCGGCTGACGTTGCTGCAGATCCTGATCGGTGTGGTTGATCTCGGATTCTGCGCGCTGGCGATGTACCTGCTGATGCCGGCGCAGCCCCACATCGATTTCGTGTCGCTGGCGGTGGTGTTCATCCTGGCCACCCTGCTCGGCTTCGCCAGCCATGCGCCGGGCTCGATCGGCGTGTTCGACGCCGCCATGCTGGTCGCCCTGCCCCAGTTCGTCAGCGAGCAATTGCTGGCGACCCTGGTGGTGTTCCGGATCCTGTATTTCCTGATCCCGTTCGCGATCTCGATCTCGATCATGGGTTTGCGGGAAGTGTGGCTCAGCGTGGTGAAGCCGTGGATGGAACGCCGCCGGCTCAGCGAACTGGCCGAGGTCTGCACCTCTTCCAACGCCGTGCCGCAGCCGGTAAAGCGGCAGGCGCAGGGGTAGAGCGCGAGTAACAGCCACGTTATCGAATCCGTCCGGATTTCTCTTATTTCCGCCCTACCAGTAGCGTCAAAGGCGCCATGGTTCGAATTCAAATCCGCCTCATCCTGCCCGCGGCGCTGCTCGCGGCGGCGCCAAATGTGCTGCCGGCGGCGGCGCAGACCCCTCTGCTGCCGCCCGCGGCCATGCAAAGCACGCCGGCGATGCCAGGCGCGCCGGATAGCGCGATGCAGATTTCGTGGGAAGTCCGCAACCGGTTCCGGCTGTTCCGCGAGGAGCGCGACTTCGCGCTGCATACCGAGGGCGGCGCCGGCCGCAGCGTGCTGGCCACCGAACAGGCGCTGGCGCTGCAGAGCGACGGCCGCGGCTGGGCCCGAAATGCGGTGAACCGGCTCTGCATCGACCTGCTCGGCCGCGTCAGCGAGCCCTGCACCCGCGACGGCGTCAAGGAAAGCTACCTGACCCCCACCGAGCACCCGGTCACGGTCCGGCTGACCGGGCAGGTTCCGGTCGGCGCCACCTGCGCCTGGACCCTTGAGGACGGCGACGGCCCCCGGCAATCCACCTTCGATTGCGCCGAGCCGGTCAATTTCCGGGCGCGCTACGGCCGGCCGACGCTGGCCACCGTGGACGTCTCGTCCGCCGACGCGCCGGTTCGGATCTCTACCGAGATCGCGGTGCGCGATATCTTCATCGCCGGCCTCGGCGACAGCATCGCGTCGGGCGAAGGCAATCCCGACCGGCCGGTGGCGCTGGCCGATGTGGGTTTCTGTTTCCGCTCCTATCTCGGCATGGCCTACACGCAGTATTACCGGCCGAGCCGCGCCGGCTACAAGGGCGGCCGGGCCTGCGAGGCGCCCGACTCGCTGCAGGTGTGGCAGCGCCAGAGCGCGCTGTGGCTCAATTCGGCCTGCCATCGCTCGCTGTACAGCTACCAGACCCGCACCGCGCTGGCGCTCGCCGCGCAGTATCCGCACATCGCGGTGACCTACCTGCCGCTGGCCTGCACCGGCGCCACCATCGCCGAGGGGCTGTTCGGCTCGCAGCAGGCGCGGGAATGCCCGCCGACCAAATCGGGCGCCAAATGCTCCGGCAAGGTGAGCGCGCAGCTCACCGAATTGCGCGAAGCCGTCACCGCCGCCAAGCGCCGCCAGCCCGACCGCAACCTCGATCTGGTGCTGCTCTCGATCGGCGCCAACGACATCAATTTTTCCGGGCTGGTCGCCGACGTGATCGTGGACAATGCCACCGAGCGCGCGCTGTTCCGGCGCTCCGGCGTGATCGGCTCGGTGGAGGATTCCCGCAGCGCCATGACGCGCGATCTGCCGCGGGGGTTTGCAAAATTGCGCGAAGCGCTGAAGCCGCTGGTCGGCGACATGTCGCGGGTGGTCTATGTGTCCTACGCCAATCCGACGCTGGCGGCGGGCGGCGTACCCTGCCCCGGCGGCCCCGCCGGTTTTGACATTCACCCCTCGTTCAATGCCGAGCCGCGACGGCTCGCCCACGTCTCCAATTACGTGCAGAACGAGTTCCTGCCGGCGCTGAAGGCGCTCGCGCTGTGCCAGGGCGGCATCCTGTGCCGCGATCCCGCCGCCGACCGCATGACCTTCGTCGATGCGCACCAGCCCGCCTTCGCCGGCCGCGGATTTTGCGCGCGGGCGCCGACCGATCCGGAATTCGACCAGGCGTGCTTTTCGCCCAAGGGCGAAAGTTTCGATCCCGACATCGTCACGGCGGCCAGCCAGCCGATGCTGTGCGGCCGCAGCGCCGGCGAATACCGCGCCTATCTGCCGCGGGCGCGCTGGATCCGCGACGCCAATGACAGCTATTTCGCCGCGATGACTTATCCCGGCGGCTTGCCGGCTTCCAGCCAGCCCTCCGATATCCACGATGCGACCTGGGGCATTCTCTCCGCGGTCTATGGCGGCGCGGTGCATCCCTCGGCCGAGGGCCATGCCGCGATGGCGGACGCAGCCGTGCCGGCCGCGGCCTCGGTGCTTCGGCTCGATGCGGTCGACCCGGTGCCGGCGGCACCGGCGGAGTTGGCGCCGATGGAGATGGCGCCGGACGTTCGTTGATCCGGCGTCAGCGCGCCGGCGCCGGCAAGGCCGCGGGGGCGGGCGCCGTGCTCTTCCTGGCGGCGGGCTGCTTGGCAGCCTTGGCGCCGGCCGGCGATTTCATCGCCGCGGCCTGCGCCGGCAGCCATTTGGCGACGACCGCGGGATCGAGCTCGGCCATCGCGGTGTCAGGCAGCCGGGTCCAGGTCTCGTCCTTGCCGAACAGCGCGATCCCCATATAGCCGCGCATGGTGAGCGACTGGCCGTCCGGGCTGACGGTCATCTTCGCCTTGTAGATCTTGCCGTCGCGCGGATCGAGAACGTTGCCTTTCTCGTATTTAAGTCCGTCGCGCTGCATGTCCCTGATGAAGGACAATCCGAGCAGCGGCGCGTTCATGCGGTCATCGACGCACTTGCTGCAGATCGGGTTCGGAGCGTCGCCGGGCCGCGGGAAGGTCTTCGCGATCACGCCTTCGAACACCCCGTCGCGTTCGACGAACAGGAACCAGCCGACCGGCTTGCCCTCCTCGATCTTCTGCCAGAGTCCCGCGGCTGTCGGCTCCGCGACTTGCGCCGCCGCCATGGTGGCGAACAGGCCGAAACCGATCACGAACAAAAGTGTCTGTTTAATTCTGGATATCGCAGTCTGCATGTTCACCACCACCTGACCAATCCATAAAACAATGGCCCCAGACTAAGGCCATTTCGCGGAGGGTTCCAGCGCCGCCGACCGGCATCGGATCAGCCGGGCGGCGTGGCGCTGCCATATTGCAGCGGCATTTGCGGCGGTCAGTTGACCCCGAGTTTCTTCTGCAGGCTGGAGGACGAGGTGGTGTACTGGAACACCAGCCGCTTGTCCGGATAGATGTAGCGGTGCGCCTTCTGCGCCATCAGCGATCCCTCGTGGAAACCGCACAGGATCAGTTTCAGCTTGCCGGGATAGGTGTTGATGTCGCCGATGGCGAAGATGCCGGGGATGTTGGTCTCGAACGCCGAGGTCTCGACCGCGACCAGATTGTTCTCCAGCGCCACGCCCCAATTGGCGACCGGACCGAGCTTCATGGTCAGGCCGAAGAACGGCAGTATCGTGTCGCACGAGATCTTCGTCATGGCATTGTCATTGCCCTTCACGGTGGCGCCGGTGAGCTGGCCGTCCTTGCCCTCGAGCTCGGTGACCTGGCCGATCCTGAGCTCCAGCTTGCCGGCCGCCACCAGCGCGCGCATCTGCTCGACGCTGTGGGGCGCGGCGCGGAAATCGTCGCGACGGTGCAGCAGCGTGACGCGCCTGGCGATCGGGTGCAGATTGAGGGTCCAGTCCAGCGCGGAGTCGCCGCCGCCGACGATCAGAATATCCTTGTCGCGGAACTGCTCCATCTTGCGCACCGAATAGAATACCGAGGTGCCCTCATAGGCCTCGATGCCCGGCACCGGCGGCCGCTTCGGCTGGAACGAGCCGCCGCCCGCCGAGATCACCACCACCTTGCATTCGAACACCTGGCCGGCATCGGTGGTGACGCGAAAGCCGGGGTCGCCGATCTTCTCGATCGTCTCCACCATCTCGTTGAGATGGAAGGTCGGGTTGAACGGCTTGATCTGCTCCATCAGCGCATCGGTCAGGCCCTGGCCGGTGACGAAAGGAATGCCGGGAATGTCGTAGATCGGCTTTTCCGGATAGAGCTCGGCGCACTGGCCGCCGATCTTGTCGAGGATGTCGACGAGATGCGCCTTCATGTCGAGCAGGCCCAGTTCGAACACGGCGAACAGTCCACAGGGGCCCGCGCCAATAATCAGCACATCGGTCTTGATCGCTTCGCTCATGTCAGCTTCTTTTTCAGTTGAACCGTCGCCGGCCGGCCGGGGGCCGTTGGGCTGCGCCTGTCTAGCCAACGCCGGGAGCCGAGGAAAGCCATAAATGGGCGACAGGGCTGCCCGGCAACCCCTTGCCGGACCTGCATAACTGGGCTGTATGGGCGCGGAATGTCAGGAGATTGCCGCCGTGAATGCCCCTGCTCGCCTCGATTCGACGCCCCGCCTGGAGGATTTTCCCTACCGGCTGACCGACAATGTGCGGTTCGCCGACCTCGATCCCAACCAGCACGTCAACAACGCGGTGTACGCGACCTATTTCGAAACCGGGCGGGTCACGCTGATGAAGGACCGCAGTTACGGCCTGATGCCATCAGGCGTCACCTGGATCATGGTCCGGCTCGACATGCATTTCCGCGCCGAACTGCGCTGGCCGGGCACCATCGAGATGGGACTCGGCGTGGTGAAATTCGGCCGCACCTCGGTGACGTTCGATCAGGTGGTATTTTCCGATAGTATCTGCGTCGCCTCGGCACGATCGGTATCGGTGCTGCTGGACGAAGCCACGCGCAAGCCGACGCCGCTGACGGAAGATATCCTGGCGAAATTCCAGCCGTGGCTGCACCGAAACTTCGACGGAAAATGATGCGCATCGCGCTGGCACTGGTGGTCCTGCTCACGGCGGCGCCGGCCGCGGCCGATCAATTCCATCGCGAAAATCTGCGGATACCGTCGGCGGCCGCCGGCCCCCGCGGGCTGGAAGCCATGCTGATCCGGCCGGCCGGCACCAAGCGCTATCCGCTGGCCCTTCTCAGCCACGGAGCGCCGCGCGATGCCGCGGCCCGCGGGCGCATGACACCCAACGGCCTCTATGCGCAGGCCACGGAATTCGCCCGCCGCGGCTTTGCCGCGGTCGTGGTGATGCGCCGCGGCTACGGCGATTCCGGCGGCAGCTACGCCGAAAGCAACGGTCCCTGCACCCGCCGCGACTATCTCGCCTCGGCGAGCGCTTCGGCCGCCGATTTGCGCGCCGCCGTCGATGCGCTCGGCCGGCGCGCCGATGTCGCCACGCAGGACATGGTCGCCGTCGGCATTTCCGCCGGCGGATATGCCAGCATCGCGCTGTCGGCCGATCCGCCGCCGGGCCTCGCCGCCGTGATCAATTTCGCCGGCGGCCGCGGCTCGCGCGCCGACGACGATGTGTGCGACGCGGACGCGCTGGTCCGCGCTTTCGCAGCCCTGGGCAAGACATCGCGAACGCCGATGCTGTGGGTCTATGCCCGCAATGACAGGTTTTTCGGACCGGAACTGGCGCGCCGGATGCACGCCGCCTTCACCGCCGCCGGCGGAAGCGCCCGGTTGATCGACGCGCCGGCCTTCGGCCGCGACGGCCACGCGCTGTTCTCCGCGGCCGGAGCGTCGATCTGGACCCCGATGGTCGATGCGTTCCTGCGCGAGATGAATCTCGGCACGCGCGACCTGATCGCCGCGCCGGCTCCCGCGGCGCTGCCGCCGCCCCGGCAGTTCGGCGAAAAAGGCCGCGCGGGTTTTGCCGCCTACCTCGCCAGCGGCCCACACAAGGCCTTTGCAGTATCGCCGAAGGGCCAATACGCGTTCCGCGCCGGATTGCGGACGCCGGCCCAGGCCGAGGCGGCGGCCCTTGCCGAATGCGCCAAGCATGCGCCGGACTGTGCGCTGTATGCGACGGGCGACGAATTGGCCGGTCCGGGCGGCCGGTGACGCTTCCAGCGGGGTGTCGCCACGCGCGGCGATGTCACCCGGCTTCGCTGCCGGACCCGTCCGTTTGCAATTGCCGCATCAGCGTCTCGCGCAGCCATCGATGGCCGGGATCGTCGTTGCTGTTCTCGTGCCAGATCATGTGGAAATGCTGTTCGGAGACCGGCATCGGCGGCTCGTGCAAACCGAGGCCGAAGATCGGGGCCATCTGCTCGGCAAAGCGGCGCGGCACCACCGCCACGAGATCGGTGGCGGCCACCATCGCGGGCATCGACCACACCTTGTTGACGAGGTAGGCGATCCGCCGGTTGCCGCCGCGGGTGATGATGTCGCGATCGACCGTGGCGTGGTTGCGCAACTCCCCGATCAGCGCGATATGGCCGAGCGTCATGAAGGTCTTCAGGTCGAGCGTCCTGCCGATGCCCGGATGGTCGTTGCGGGCAATGACGACATACTCGCATGGGCAGATCGTCGTCATCACCAGACCCGGCGCACTGACCGGAAACGTGTAGCAGGCGAGATCCAGCGTTCCCGCGATGATGTCGCCGGCGACGTTGGTGTTCCATGGCGGCCGCGACTCGATCGTGACCAGCGGCGCATGGCAGGCGATCTCGCGCAGCAGCGGCGCCATCAGCAGCGGCTCCAGCGGGTCCACCATCACGATGCGGAAGTGCCGCTTGTAGGAAACGAGGTCGAGGGCGCGGTCGCCGTCGAACTGCTGCCGGATCAGCCGCAGCGCCTCGCGTACCGGCTCGATCATCTGCTGCGAGCGGTTGGTCGGCTTGACGCCGCGGCCGGCGCGCACGAACAGCGGATCGTCGAAATGCTCGCGCAGCCGCGTCAGGGCGTTGGAGACGGCGGGCTGGCTCAGCGCCAGTTGCCGGGCGGCGTGGCTGATATTGCCGGTGGCGAACACGGCGTCGAACACGATCAGCAGGTTGAGATCGACGTTCCGCAGGTTGATATTCGCCATCGCCGTCCGCACCCCCAAGATAATCATTCGCGCGGGTGATACATAGGTCGTCCTGTCGGCCGCTGTCCAAGATAAAAGCCGCGGGCCGCGGAACAAATGCGTGGTGTCCGCCCGTACCGCGAAACATTCGCGGGCGTTATGGATGGCATTCAGAGACTCAATTTTTCGTCGTCCCGCATCGCACCTATTGTCCCGGCCGGGACTGGGATCGTGCGCGTGACGGCATCGCCGTCGACACGCACCCCTGAAAGCCAATGCGGAAATACGAACCGGCCGGCGCGCCGTCGTGCGCCGGAACGGCACGGTTATGGGGACGTCATGATGATTACAAAGCCGCCATTCGTTGGCGCCGTTGGCCGGCGCCTGGGGGCGCTCGGTCGCCGCCTGCTGGTATCCACCACGGTGCTGACGCCCGCCGCGCTGTTGCTGGCCGCGCCGGCCCAGGCGGACGACTACGTCTGGGTCGGCGGTTCGGGCGCGGACTACGCCGCGCCGGCCAACTGGAATTTGAACACGGCGTTTCCGGGCAATCTCGCCGCCGACACCGCAACCTTCGGGAATACAGCGGCCGCATCGGAAACCGTCACCCTCGCCGGCCCCGCGACGCTGGCAGGCTGGACATTCAACACCACCGCGGCGACCGCTTATACCGTCGATGGCGGCCAGACCGTGACGCTGTCGGGAGGCATTCTGAACACCTCGACGGGCGGTACCCATACCATCGCCAACGCCATTGCGGGCGCCGGCGGCATCGTCCAGAACGGCGCCGGCTCGACTCTGGTTCTGTCCGGCGCCAACAGCTATACCGGCGCGACCACGGTGTCCGCCGGCACGCTCGAAGTTAGCGCCAACGACGTGCTCGGCAGTTCCACCGCGCTGAGCATCGCGGCAGGTGCGACGTTCGATATCGGCACTACCCAGCAAACCGTCGCGTCGCTGAGCGGGGCGGGCACGCTGCATTCCGGTAGCAGTTCCGCGCGCTTGACGTTCGGCGCCGACAATTCCTCGACGGCCTTTTCGGGAAACGTCACCAACGCCTGGATCGGATTTGAGAAATACGGCAACGGTACCTTCACCTTCAGCGGCACCACCTGGCCGGGCGGCGGCACGTTCACAATCCATGAAGGGACGGTCGCGCTGACCGGCGGCGCCGACACGACCAATACGTTCTTCAACATGCAGAATAATACCACGCTGGACATCGCCGGAACCGTCAACGGCGCATCGGTCGGCTTTCTTTCCGGCGCGACCGGGACGGCGGTGCATCTCGGCAACAGGACGCTGACGATCGAGCATGATTCCCTTCGAATCAGCACCTACATGAACGGCGTCATCGACGGCAGCGGCGGCCTGACGCTCGGTCAGAATTCCTTTCTGAGGTTGACGAACGACAACCTTTATACCGGCGCCACCACGCTCACCGGCACCAACGCGGAACTGGAACTTCGAAGCGCACAAGCGATCGCCGCATCCAGCGAACTGAATATCGCGGCCAGCGGCGCCACCGTAAACGTTGGCTTCGCGGGAACGGACGTCTCGATCCGGTCGCTCCGGGGCATCGCGGGCGGCGTCCTCCGCGTCGGAGACGAAAATCTGGTCATCACCCATGCAGCAGGGGATTTCGCCGGCGTGATCGAGCGGAATTTTGGCAAGACCGGAGGGCTCGTGCTGGCCGGCGGGCACCAGACCCTGTCGGGCATCAACACCTATACCGGCGCCACCACGGTCAACGGCGGCACGCTGAGCGTAAACGGCTCGATTGCGACGTCCGCGCTGACCACGGTCAATGCCGGCGGCACGCTCGGCGGCAACGGCACCGTCGGCAACACCGCGATATCAGGCGGCGCGCTGGCGCCCGGCAATTCGATCGGCACCTTGGCGGTGAACGGTAATCTCAGTTTCACCGCTGCCTCCTCGTACATGATCGAGGTGTCGCCGGCGAATGCCGACCGCACCAACGTCACCGGCAGCGCGACGCTGGGAGGCGCGACCGTCAATGCCAGCTTTGCGCCGGGTAGCTTCGTGGCCAGGCAGTACACCATCCTCAATGCCGCCGGCGGCCTTGGCGGCAGCACTTTCGGCGCCGTCGTCAACAACAACCTGCCTTCCAGCGTGACCTCGAGCCTGAGCTACGACGCCAACAACGTCTATCTCGATCTCGCGCTCAACTTCGCGATTCCCGGTGGCCTCCACGGCAACCAGGCCAATGCCGGCCATGCGCTGACCAACTTCTTCGATGCCACGGGCGGCATTCCGCTGGCGTTCGCCGCGTTGACGCCGGCAGGACTGAGCCAGGTCTCCGGCGAGACCGCTGTTGGCAGCCAGCAGACCGCTCTCGATGCGATGAATTTGTTCATGGGCGTGATGACCGATCCGTTCCTCGGCGGGCGCGGCGACATACCGGCGGCGCCGGGCGCCGCGCAATTCACCGAGGCGGGCATGGGCCGGGGCCCGGGACGCGACGCCTATGCCATGAGCACCAAGGCTGGCGCGGCGCCGGCCGCCTTCGCCCCGCGCTGGAGCGTCTGGGCCGCGGGATATGGCGGGTCGCAGACCACCGACGGCAACGCCACGCCCGGCACCGGCACCGCGAGCAGCCGCATCTACGGCACCGCCGTCGGCGCCGACTACCGCTTCTCGCCGGACACGCTGGCGGGTTTTGCGCTGGCCGGCGGCGGCACCAGCTTCAGCGTCAACGGCTTTGGTGGCGGCCGTTCCGACCTGTTCCAGGCCGGCGCTTTCCTTCGCCACACCGTCGGCCCGGCCTATCTTTCAGCCGCGCTGGCCTATGGCTGGCAGGACATCACCACCGATCGAACCGTCACCGTCGCCGGCGTCGACCGGCTGCGCGCCCAGTTCAACGCCAGCGCATTCTCCGGCCGCGCCGAGGCCGGTTACCGCTTCGCGACGGCACTGGTCGGCCTCACGCCCTACGCCGCGGGAAAGTTCACGGCCTTCGAATTGCCGGCCTATGCGGAAAGCGTGGTGTCCGGCGCCAACACCTTTGCGCTGGCCTATGGGAGCAAGGCCGTTACGGCGTCACGCAGCGAACTCGGCCTGCGCACCGACAAATCCTTCGCCATGCCGGGCGCGGTGCTGACGCTGCGCGGCCGTGCTGCCTGGGCCCATGATTTCGACACCGACCGCAGCGTCGCCGCGACGTTCCAGACGCTGCCGGGCGCTAGCTTCGTGGTGAACGGCGCGGCGCAGCCGCGCGACAAGGCGCTGACCACCGCTGCAGCCGAAGTCAAATGGATGTCGGGCTTCTCGCTCGCCGCCAATTTCGAAGGCGAGTTTTCTCCCGGCGCCCGCAGTTACGCCGGCAAGGGCATCGCCCGATACAACTGGTAAGCCGGCGCTGCGATGAACAAGGCTGAGCATCAGAGCGCTGGCCGGCGGGAGGTCAGAGGCTATCCGAAGCGCACCATAGCGAACGAGGTGAAAGGCAGGGCGATCTCGTCCGAAGAGCTGCTGGTTGCGGCGATCCTGCTGAGCGCAGCACTCATGCTGGTCACCTTCCTCGCGCCGGTCGCAAAGCGGTTCCTTGTGCCGGGCGAGGGCAGCAGCACCTTCTCGAAACATGGGGCGACCGCCACATGGGGGAAGCGCTCCGCTCCCCCAGCCTCAGGTCGCTCCATCGATCGTGAACCTGATCAGGCCTGACGCTCCGGCGTCGACACGATCAGGCCGTCGAGTTCGTCGCTGACCTTGATCTGGCACGACAGCCGCGAATTCGGCCGCACGTCGAAGCCGAAATCCAGCATGTCCTCTTCCATCGGGGTCGGGGCGCCGACCTTCTCGCGCCAGGCTTCATCGACATAGACATGGCAGGTCGCGCAGGCGCAGGCCCCGCCGCACTCGGCCTCGATCCCGGGGATGGCGTTGCGGATCGCCGCTTCCATCACGGTCGCGCCGTTTTCGACATCAATGATGCGGGTTTCGCCGTTATGGTCGACAAAGTGAATCTTGGCCATGATTGCTCGTTACTGCCGGGATGAAGAGAGGTCCGGGCAGTCCTATAACCGCTCGATCCGCTCCGCGCCAGCGGCCGGGGCGAAAACCTGCCGCGCGTCCGCGCGGGTGCCGTCTGACGGCGGCGGTATCAGGATCGATGCAGGATCGTGTCGATGTCGGCGCGCGCTTCGGCCACGGCATCCCTCAGTCCGGCAAGCGACAGTGCCGGATCCTCGCCGTTCTGAATCGCGGCTTCCAGCCGCTCGGCGGCGCCGGCAACGGCGAAGGCACCGATTGCGCGCGCCGATCCCTTCAGTGTATGGGCCAGCGCGCCGGCTTCCGGAGGCAACGTGGCAAGCGCGCCGATCAGGCCGACGGTCTGGGCCGCGAACATCGCCAGCACCTCGCGTTCCAGGCCGGCATCGCCGAGCGTCATGCGCCGGAGGTGTGCGAGATCGATCGGACCGTCATCGGGAGCGAGCGGCGGCGATGGCATCCAGGCAACCTGTTCCAGATGAAGCGGCATGGCGATAGTCCAAATCTCCCGGCGAACGGCCCCGGGGCAGCGACGATCCCGCCAGCCAAACACGAAAATGGTTAATGGAACGTTTGGCGTACCTGCCGCAAGTTCGCCTTGTTTTCGACGAACCGTCGCCCCAATCGACGTCTCGATCCGGGAATTTTGTGTGCCCTTAAGGCGTTACGCGCCCCTGCTGTTAACGATGATTAAGATTGTATTAATCGCGGCCATTTCATTCGCGCGTCTCAGCCAATAGGATGTTTCCGGATGGTGGCGGAGAAGGCGAGCAGTGGGCGCGCCTTGGCTCCGCACGGGGAACGACACCGGTCTGGGGCTTGCGAGCGATTTTCCAGCAAGCCTCGCCCGGACGCGTAAAAAGTAAATCGAGGGCTCAGACTGAACATGGCGAACAATCCCAAAAAGGTCAAAGACCCCACCGAAGTCGCGCTTTCTGCCATTCAGGAAGCCCTCAACATCAGTGACGCGCCGATGGCCGACCACTCCCGCGGTTCGGTCCGCAGCGATGCGCCGTCTTCCAGTGCATCCTCACCGTCATACGATGACAGTTTCGACACCCGGCCGAGCGTCGACCGCCAGATATTCGAACCCATCGAGGAGCCGCGCTCCGCCCGCCGTGCCGCCAACGACGACCGCGAAACCATCGGCCAGATCCTGCAGGCAATCCAGAAGGGCCGGCCCGCCCGCAACGTCTACACGCTCGCCACGCTGTTTGCCGGCGTCTGGATTATCGGCTGCGCCCTGCTGACCTTCAGCTTCCTGCCTGCGCTGCAGGCTTCGATCGGCCAGGGCCCCGGCGGCACGCTGGTGCTGGCCGGCCTTGCCGCCTTGTTCTTTGCGCCGGTGCTGCTGTTCTACTTCCTGGCGAGCCTTGCCTGGCGCGGCCAGGAACTGCGCATGATCGCGCAGTCGATGGCGCAGGTCGCGATCCGCTTTTCGGAGCCCGAAGGGGCAGCCTCCGACTCCATGGTCACCGTCGGCCAGGCGATCCGCCGCGAAGTCGCCGCCATGGGCGACGGCGTCGAGCGCGCGATCGCGCGCGCCGGCGAACTCGAAACCCTGGTCGCCAACGAGGTTTCGGCGCTGGAACGCGCTTACAGCGACAACGAAGTGCGCATCCGCGCGCTGCTGCAGGATATCGCCCACCAGCGCGACAATCTGGTCGGACAGGCCGAGCAGGTCCGCAGCGCCATCTCCGGCGTGCAGATCGACCTGCGCCACGACATCGCGCTGATCTCGGACGCGATCGCATCGCGCGTCGATGAAGTCGCCAAGAGCATCACCGGCGCGCTGGAAGAACGCGGCGCGCATATCACCGGCGCGCTAAGCCACGCCGGCGACAACATGATCCTCGCGCTCGGCGAGCGCGGCGGCGACCTGCTCGACCGGCTCGAGGAAGCCAGCGCCGAGACCACGCGCGCCGTGCTCGACGCCAGCGAACGCCTCACCACCAGCCTCAATTTCAAGACCGGCCACGTGCATGACGAGTTCGTCGATCTCGCCGACCGCGTCCACGAGATGCTGAACGAGCGCATCGACCGCATCACCAGCGAGTTCGAGCAGCGCTCTTCAACCATCGTCGACGGCATTTCCGAGCGCACCGAGCAGGTCCACGACTCGCTGAAGAATTCCAGCGACTCCCTGCTGCTGGAACTCGAACTGCGCAGCGGCGATCTCGTCAACAAGATCGACGACGCCGGCAACCGGCTGGCGTCCCAGATCCTCACCTCCGGCGACAAGGCCAGCGATGCGCTCGACGTCACCGTGAACTCGCTGGTGGCCAAGGTCGTCAGCCAGACCGAAACCGCGCACGACACCCTCTCCTTGCAGATGAGCGCGTTCGACGAACTGGTGCGGAACCAGGGCGGCGAACTGGCGGAGAAATTCGCGCGCGACTCGGGCACGCTCGGCGCGCTGATCACCCGCCACATCTCGGAATTCGACCGCACCGTCAAAACCTTCGGCGGCGAGATCGTCGACCGCATGGGCCAGCGCACGCAGGACATCTCGGATACGCTGAAGACCTATGTCGACACCTTCGACACACGCCTCAGCAGCAATGGCGGCGACATCACCGCTTCGCTGGACCAGCGCCTGGTGCAGTTCGAGACCACGCTGGGCAGCCGCGTCGCCCATCTGGACACCTCGCTCGACGGCAAGATCGCATCCTTCGACTCCTCGATCGAAGGCAGGATCAGGTCGTTCGACGAATCGATCGACGGCCGCCTCAAATCGCTCGAACAGAATTTCGATACCCGCGCGAAGTCGGTCACCGAGACCATCGACAATCGCCTCGGTACGCTGGCCTCGTCGCTGACCGACGGAGCTTCGCAGGCCGTCAACGTGCTGGACTCCCGCCTGACCCATCTCACGACGTCGCTGACCGACGGCACCGCGCAGGCGATCCAATCGATTGACGCGCGCCTGACCTATCTGACCACGTCGCTGACGTCGGGGGCAGCCCAGGCGGTAGAAGCCGTCGAGCAGCGCATCACCAATGCGACGCAGACGATCGATGGACGCAGCGCCCACCTGACCGAAACCATCACGGCCCGGTTCCAGGAAATCCATCTGGGCATCGAAAACCGGGTCGGCGCGGTTGCCTCCGACATCGATATGCGCGTCGCGCAGTTCGAGGACCTGCTGGGTTCGCGCATCGAAGCCGTGGCAGGCCGCATCGAGAGCAGCGGTCGGCAGGCCAGCGAGGGCCTGATGGCCCGCGCCGAGGAATTGTCGTCCGGAATCCGGTCCCACGTCGAGGACGCGGAACGGTCGCTGACCAACCTCGTGGTCAATACCAGCGAGACCATTCAAACCGGCGCCCGCGCCGCGCAGCAATCGCTGCTCACGGTCTCGAGCGACGTCGGCGCGCAGCTCAAGCTGACCTCGGGAGAAGTCGAGCGTGCCCTCACCGCTGTCGGCACCGGCGCGGCAAACTCGATCCTGACCAGCGCCCGCAATGCGCAGACCACTCTGGTATCGGCTTCCACCGAGGCCGCCGGCCAGATCAAGTCGCTGTCCGCCGACGTCGAGCGCACGCTCTCCGCCGCGGGCTCGGCAACCGCAAGTTCGATCGTCGCAGGCGCCCGCGAGGCGCAGACCACGCTGGTCGCGGCTTCCGCGGACGCAGCCAGCCAGGTCAAGTCGCTGGCCGCCGACGTCGAGCGCTCGCTCTCGATGGCCGGGACTTCAACCGCCGAAGCCATCACAGTCGGTGCCCGCGAGGCACAAAGCACGCTGGTCGCGGCTTCCACCGATGCAGCGAACCAGGTCAAGTCACTGGCCGCCGACGTCGAGCGCACACTCTCGATGGCCGGAACTTCCACCGCCGAAGCCATTACTGCCGGCGCACGCGAGGCGCAGAACACGCTGGTCGCGGCTTCCACCGATGCGGCGAACCAGGTCAAATCGCTGGCCGCCGACGTCGAACGCTCGCTCCTGACGGTCGGAAATTCCACGGCCGAAGCCATCACCGCCGGCGCCCGCGAAGCCCAGAGCACGCTGGTCACCGCTTCGATGGATGTCACCAACCAGGTGAGGTCGCTGGCCGCCGATGTCGAGCGTTCGCTGTCGATCGCCGGCACCTCAACCGCCGAGGCGGTCACCGCCGGCGCGCGTGAAGCCCAGACCACGCTGATCAACGCGTCCTCGGACGCTGCCAGCCAGGTCAAGTCGCTGGCTACCGATATCCAGCGTTCGCTGTCGATGGCCGGCACCTCCACCGCCGAGACGCTCACCATGGCCGGCGCCTCGACCGCCGAAGCGCTCACATCGGGGGCGCGCGAAGCACAGAACGCGCTGGTGAGCGCGTCCGCGGAAGCGGCGAGCCAGGTCAAGTCGCTGGCAGCGGATATCCAGCGTTCGCTGTCCCACGCCGGCTCCACCACGTCCGAAGCGCTCACCTCGGGCGCCCGCGAGGCCCAGAACACGCTGGTCGCCGCCTCGTCGGACGCTGCCAACCACGTCAAGTCGCTCGCGATCGATGTGGAACGCACCTTGTCGGCAGTCGGCGCCGACACCGCAGCTTCGATCCTCGCCAGCGCCCGCGAGGCGCAAAGCTCGCTGACGGCGACTTCCGCCGACGCAGCCGTCCAGATCAAGGCGATCGCGACCGACATCGAGCGTTCGCTCGGTGCGGTCACCGCCAACACCACCGACAATATCCAGACCAGCGCGCTCAACGCGCAGAGCGCATTGGTGGCCGCGTCGAACGAAGTCTCCTCCAAGGTCAAGTCGACCTCGGCTGAAGTCGAGCGCACGGTGCTCGCCGCCAGCGGCTCGTTCGGCTCCACCATGACCGGCAAGACCGACGAAATCGTCACCTACGTGCAGCAGCAGACCGACCGCCTGTCGCAATTGATCGACGGCAAGCGCGGCACGCTGGTCGAGGCGATCGGCTCCAAGACCAGCCAGCTCCAGATCGACATCGATCGCGTCACCACCGATGCGCTGAAATCGATCGAGACCAGGGGCCAGGCGTTCTCGCAGGCGATGATGACCAACGGCTCCGACGTCGCGCGGACCATTACCTCCGCCGGCGAACTCGCCAGCGGCGCGGTAGCCCAGTCACTGAAGGAGCTCGAGCAGTCCTCGCGCGCGGCGATCGACCAGTCGCGTCAGGTATCGATCGCGGCCGTCACCGAAATGCAGGAGACCAGCAAGATCCTGCGCACCGATACGGTCGCCCTGTTCGAGCGGCTGCGTGAAGGCAACATCCTGCTGCAGGAAGTGCTGACCGGCGCGCATGACAACCTCAACTCGCTGGAGCGCGCTCTGGTGACCCGCGTGGCCGACTTCGTGTCCGCCATGAACGACGTCACGTCCCGCAACGGCGTCGCCACCCAGACGCTGGAAGACCAGCTCGGCGTCTTCAACGTCAAGACCTCGAAGGCGCTGGAGGACCTCGGTTCGCTGTCCAGCCAGTTCGAACATCACGGCCAGGCGCTGGTCGAGGCCGCGGCGCTGGTCGAGCAGAGCAACCGCAGCACCACCGCCTCCGTCTCCGAACGCAAGGCGGCGCTGGAATCGCTGGTCACCACCATCGACCTGCGCACCGCCGATCTCGATCAGCGGCTGTCGCGCTTCACCAGCCTGCTGGATGAATCGCTGGCGGCCGCGGAAGAGCGCGCCCGCGATATCGCGCGCGTGGTCGCGGAGACCGCCGGCGCGGGCTCGGCCGCCATCAGTCATCAGTTCGAGGCGGTCAGGGCCACGGCCGAGGAAGAGCGCAGGCTGACGGCGGAAGCCATGAGCGAGCTCTATCAGCAGGGCACCCAGGAAGCCGACGCGATGTTCAAGCAGTCCGCGGACAAGTTCGCCAGCATGGTGGCGGGCATGAAGCAGATGGCGGCGGAAATGCACCACGAGCTCGAGGCCACCCGCAACGAGCTGCGCCGCGGCGTGCTGGAAATGCCGCAGGAGGCCGCCGAAAGCACCGCGCAGATGCGCAAGGTAATCGTCGACCAGATCGAGGCATTGGCCGAACTGAACCGGATCGTCGCCCATCACGGCCGCGGCCTCGACGTGGTCACCGCGGGCCGCGCCAGCGTGCAGCGCGAGGAAGAGCCGATGCTGGTCGCCGCCGGCGGCCAGTCGCGCCCCGCCCCGCGCATGGGCGGCAGCGCCGCATCGACCCTGCCGCCGCCGGACCTCGGCGGGCCGGCCCCGCGCCGTACCGAAGCGCCGCCGGTCAGCCCCGCCAGTTCCGACCAGGGCCGCGACGGCTGGCTGTCCGACCTGCTGAACCGCACCGATGCCGCCGGCCCGGCCCAGGCTCCGCGCCCCCGCGCGCCGCAGCAGGCGGCGGCAGGCGATAACCCGCTGGCGTCGCTGTCACTCGACATCGGTCGCCTGATGGACCGCAACCTTGCCGCCGAGATGTGGGATCGCTATCAGCGCGGCGAGAGCAAGGCCTTCACGAAGCGGCTCTACACGCCGGCCGGCCAGAAGGCCTTCGACGAGGTCGCCCGCAAATACCGCGCCGACCGCGCCTTCAAGCAGACGGTCGACCGCTACATCACCGAGTTCGAGCGCCTGCTCGACGAGGTCGCGCGCGACGAGCGCGGACCGGCGGTGCTGCGCGGCCACCTCACCTCGGAAACCGGGCTGGTCTACACCCTGCTCGCGCACGCGGCGGGACGGCTGGGATAAGCTTGCGAACAGCGAGCACGAATGAAAATGGAGGCCTCGCGGCCTCCATTTTGTTTTTGGCGAGGTTTGCGGCTGCGCAATACTCAACTCGCGACTGAATGAAAATTCCGATCAGTTTCTCGCTGTATCCGGAGGCAACGCCGCCATCATGAGCGACACCGCCAGGACGCGAGCCCTACGTGATGATCGCAGACGACAGGCCAAACTTGCTTACCGCGCCCTGCGAGGCCCAGGGGCCGCGGCGGGCGGTCTCGCCGCCGGCGGCGGCTCCGCCGGCGTACTCGAACTGCCGGCGCCGAACAGCAGCCGCGTCGGGTTGCGGTCGAGGTTGTTCACGGCCCGGCTGATGTCGCCGAGGGTCCTGCGGCCGTCGGCCATCAACAGGCCCGAGCGCTTGTCGAAGTCCTCGGCGAGGTCCTTGATCGCCTTCACCATCGCCGACAGTTCGCCGCCGGAATCGCCACCCGCGATGGTGTTCAAACCCAGCATCAGGCTGTCGGCCTTGCCCATCACGCCGTCGACCTTGAGCATGACGTTGTCGATTTTCTCCGAATTGCGCGCCAGCGCGCCGGTGAAGGTTTCCAGGTTGCGCAGCGAGTTTTTGACCGATTCCTGGTTATCGGAGACGATCCTGTTGACGTTCTGCAGGGTGGCGCGGATCGCCTCGGTGACGTCCTGCAGCGCGTTCGGATCGGCGGTCAGGACCGGGATGCCGTCCTCATCGAGCGGAACCGAGGGCGCCGCCTCCTCGCCGCCCTTCAGCGAGATCGCGGCAACGCCGGTGAGGCCTTGGAATTCGAGGCCGACCAGGGTGTCCTTGCGGATCGGCGCCTTGTTCTCGACCATCGCGAGTGCGACGACTCGACGCGGGTTATCCAGTTTGACGGAGATGACCTCGCCTATCCGGATACCGTTGAAATTGACGCTGCCGCCGTTGCGCAGGCCGGAGGCCGGGCCTTCGAACACGATGCGGATGGGGCTGCGCGCCTTGGTGGTGTGGAGGCTCTGAAACCACAGCACAAAGCCGACTGCCGCGGCAATTACCGCCAGGGTGAAGGCTCCGATCAGGACGTAGTTCGCCCGCGTTTCCATCAAGTAACTCCGTACCAGGCCCTGATCCAGCTTCGCCGCATCAGGGCCGTCGTTTGTCTAGTCGTTTGAGCACGATCCGTTCCGAAGACCGGGACCTACTCCTGGAGGATCATGCTCTAGCCCATGACGGCGCGGGCGCGCTTGCCGTGGAAATATTGCCTCAGCCAGGGATGTTGCGAGGCCTGCATGTCGGCAACCGATCCTGCCGCAATGATCTTACCGTTCCCTAACACCGCAATGCGGTCGCAGGCCGTATAAAGGCTGTCCAAATCATGGGTTACCATGAAAACAGTCAGGCCCAAAGTGCGCTGCAGGGTGCGGACCAGTTCGTCAAAATCGCCGGCGCCGATCGGATCGAGGCCGGAGGTCGGCTCATCGAGAAACACGAGCTCCGGATCTAGCGCCAGCGCGCGCGCCAGCGCCACGCGCTTGATCATGCCGCCGGACAGCTCCGAGGGGAACCGGTCGGCGACCTCGGGCTTGAGGCCGACCATGCCGAGCTTGGCGATGGTGATCTCGTCCATCAGCCGCTGCGAGAGGTTGAGATACTCGCGCACCGGAAACTGGATGTTCTGCCGCACCGTCAGCGAGGAGAACAAGGCTCCCTGCTGGAACAGCACACCCCAGCGGCGCTCGACGCCGCGCCGCGCCTTGGCATCGGCGCCGTCGAGATCGATGCCGAACACCTCGATGCTGCCCGAGAGCTTCGGGACGAGGCCGATGATGGTGCGGGTCAGCACCGATTTCCCGGCACCCGAGGGGCCGACAAAGCCCAGAATCTCGCCGCGCTTCACATCGAGGTTGAGTCCGTCAAGGATGCGATTCTTGCCGAACTGAACGGTGATGTCGCGCACCCGGATGATGTTGTCGGAAGGTTGCGGCGCCATCGTCACATTCCGATCGATGCGAAGAAGATCGCGAACACGCCGTCCATCACGATGACGAAGAAAATTCCCTTCACCACCGACGAGGTGGTGTGCTGGCCGAGCGATTCGGCGCTGCCCTGCACCGCGAGCCCCTCGACGCAGGCGACGATACCGATCACCGCCGCCATCACAGGCGCCTTGATCAGGCCCACGATGAAATGATTGATCGAAATGGCGTCGCGCAGGCGCAGCAGGAAAGCTTCCGGCTCGACCCCGCCATAGAGCCACGCCACCAGACCGCCGCCATACAAGGCGGCCATCGCGCCGAGGAAGGCGAGGATCGGCAGCGCCAGCACCAGCGCCAGCATTCGCGGCAGAATCAGGACCTCGATCGGATCGAACCCCATGGTGCGCAGGGCGTCGATCTCCTCGCGCATCTTCATCGAGCCGAGTTCGGCGGTGTAGGCGCTGCCGGAGCGGCCCGCCACCATGATCGCCACCAGCAGCACGCCGATTTCGCGCAGCACCAGCACGCCGAGCATATCGACCACGAAGATGTCGGCGCCGAACTGGCGGAAATGAAAGATGCCCTGCTGCGCGATGATGCAGCCGATCAGGAAGGTGATCAGCACCACGATCGGCACCGCACGCCAGCAGACCTGTTCGAGGTGGTGCACCGTCGAGGTCAGACGAAATCCCCTCGGCCGGATCAGCACCCGGCCGCTGGCCGCGAGCACCGCGCCCAGCATATCGATCAGGCTGACGAGGGTGACGCCGACGCCGGCCACGCTGCGGCCGATCTGTTCCAGCATCCCGGTGACCGACACCGCACTGCCGTCGAGTTCGGGATTGGCTTTCACCCGACGCACTTCGTCGACCAGGCTGGAATAATTGGCCGAGAGCCCGGCGATCTTCGCCTCCACCCCGCCCTGCGTCAGGCTGCGGCGAAGCCGCTCGATCAACCAGGCGCCGAAGGTGTCGAGCCTGGAGACCTGCGAGACGTCGATGAAGATGTTGGGCCGGCTGCCGGCCAGCTTCTCGGCGTCGGCGACGATCCGCTCCAGATCCGGCGCAAAGCGGGCGGTCCAGGAACCGGCGGCGCACAGCGCCAATCCATTGCCCTGGGCAATGCGCTCCAATGTCGGGTCGCCGCTCACGATACCACTACCTCAGCCTGATCGCCGCTCACCACGAAGGGAATATCCAACAGACCGCCGCCTTGTCGAACATGGCGCTTACCAGCCATACTTGGCTACGCCGGGCAAGACGGATGGTTCAGAAATTGCCAGATTTTAAAACGACTTCCAGCAAATCTCCTGTTCTTGCCGCCCGAATCGAACGCTGGCCGATCGCCGGTTCCTTCACCATCAGCCGGGGCGCCAAGACCGAGGCGGTGACGGTCGTGGCCGAGGTCAGCCATGGCGGCCATACCGGGCGGGGCGAATGCGTGCCCTATCCGCGCTATGGCGAGACCCCGGAAGCCACGCTGGCCACCCTGCTGGCGATGCAGGAGCCGATATCGCACGGTCTCGACCGCGGGGCGCTGCAGGCCGCCATGCCGGCCGGCGCCGCCCGCAACGCGCTGGATTGCGCGCTGTTGGACCTCCAGGCCAAGATCAGCGGCCAGCGCGTCTGGAACCTGCTGGGGCGGCCGGCGCCATCCGCCTGCACCACCGCCTACACCATTTCGCTGGGTACGCCCGAGGCCATGGCGGCGGCGACCGCCGGAGCGGCGCACCGGCCGTTGCTCAAGATCAAGCTCGGCGGCGACGGCGACGGGATACGAATCGCCGCCGTGCGCAAGGCCGCGCCCCATTCCGAACTCATTGTCGATGCCAACGAAGCCTGGACGCCGCACAACCTGGCTCAAAATCTCGCCGCATGCGCCGCGGTGGGCGTCACGCTGGTGGAGCAGCCGCTGCCGGCCGGACAGGATGACGCGCTGGCGCGGATCGGCAGGCCGGTGGCGGTCTGCGCCGACGAAAGCGTGCACGACCGCAAATCGCTCGATGGACTTCGCGACCGCTACGATGCCGTGAACATCAAACTCGACAAGACAGGCGGCCTGACCGAGGCGCTCGCGATGGCGGACGCGGCGCAGGCGCTGGGATTCGACATCATGGTCGGCTGCATGGTCGCGACGTCGCTGGCGATGGCGCCGGCGATGCTGCTGGCGCGGCAGGCCCGCTTCGTCGATATCGATGGCCCGCTGCTGCTGGCGCGCGACCGCGACGGCGGGCTGCGCTACGACGGCAGCCTGGTCTACCCGCCCGAGGCCGCGCTGTGGGGATGATGGGCAAGCCGGTGCCGCGCCAGCCACATCACGAGGCCGCCTGACAGCGCCATCGCGGCCATCACATAATAGACGCCCTGCCCGTAGCGGGCGAATACCATGCCGGACGAAATCGACGCGATCGAGGTGACGATGCCGGTGCAGGCCGCAAGATACCCCTGCCCCCGCGCCATCACGTGAATGGGCACATGGCGCACCATCAGGCCCATGGTGCCGACCATGGTCAGCCCGAACGTCAGGCCATGCGCCAGTTGCACCACCGCAAGCACCGCGATCGGCGGATCCTGCGCGGTGATCGCCCAGCGCGCGACGGCACTGAGCGCCGCGATCACCACCAGCAGCGCGGGCTGCAGCTTGAACCGCGGCGACAGCGCGAACACCACGATCTCGGCGAGCACGCCGAGCGACCATAGCCCGGCAATGGTCAGCCCGCCGAGCCCCGACTGCTGCCAGGCGATCGACGCGAAGACGTAATAGGCGGCGTGGCTGCCCTGGATCAGCGCCGAGGCGGCAATGATGGCGAGAAAGCCGGGATTGCGCAGCAACGGGGTGGTGCCTTTCGTCGGCGCCGCCGCCGCTCTCGGACTATCCAGCGGCTGCAGCCCGAGGCTCGCGACGGCGCCGAGCGCCGCCACCGACGCGATCACCCAGATCAGCTGTTCGGCGGCGATCAGGTCGACCAGCAGCCCGCAGGCCAGCGCTCCGGCCACGAACGCGGCCGAGCCCCACAGCCGCAGCGGCCCGTAACTCAATCCGTAGCGCGCCACGCCGCGCAGCGCATAGGCGTCCGTCAGCGGCGTCATCGACGTCCACAGGCAGGAGGTGACGACGTAGATCAGGAATACCGCGAGCGGCAGATGCTGGGTTCCGACCAGCGCCAGCCCGAGCGCGGTCGCAAAGGCCGCCACGATCAGCGTGCCGCGCAACGCCTGGCGCCGTTCGGCGAGGCCGGTGATGAACGGCAGCACGGTAAACCGCGTCACCGCGGGGACAGCCGTAATGATGCCGATCCACGCGGCGTCGATCCCGACCGCCTTCAGCCACACCGGGAAGAACGGCAGATGGGTGCCGATCAGGCCGAACAGCGTGCCGTAAAACAGCGCCAGCCGGATGGCGAATCGCCCGGAGGTCGCTTGAGATGCGATGGGGATTTGTGATTCGCTCGGCATCAATTCAATTGCGATTCGTTCGATATCGTGATGATCGTTAACGCAACGCGCTGACATTTGCGCGGTGAGTCTTGCATGGCCGACGAAGCATTTGCCCTGTCCCCGATCTCTGCTCGCGCCGCGCAGCCGAGCGAGGAGGACTATGACGCGATCAGCAAGGCGTTCATGGAAACGTCGCGGGGCCGCTGGTTCCTCGGCGAATACGCCAAGCGCAACCGCAATGCCGACACCAGCATGGTGCTTGAAGCGGTGGCGCGGCTCGAGGAAAATCTCGCCGCCCAGCGGCAACCGCAGCCGGCCGACAACGGGCTCGATGAGGCGCTGGCCGCGATCCGCGGTGCGGTCAACCAGGCCAGGGTAGCGGCGCTCGACGGCCTTGCGCTGGAGGAAAAACTGGGGCCGGTCCGCAAAGGCAGCCGGATCATCCGGGAAATCGCCTGGCGCTGGCGCGAAATCGGCGCCGATGGCCGGATCTGCGATCTGATCGACTCCCAGATCGGCGCCATCGAGGCCGCTTGCGGCGAGATCGCATCGATCAATCCGCTGACCGCGTTCGACGTCATCGAGCGGCAACTCGCGGAATTGAGCGGCGGCGAGGCCGCGGCATCGCCGCAGGCCCCCGCAGGGGACACCCCATCGGCCTCGGCGCCACCGGCCCCATCGGATGAAATGCTCGCCGCCCTGGTGGAGCCGTTGGAGACCGCGACTTCGGCTGCGGCCTCCGCTGACGACTCCGAAGCCGCAGTAAGAGCCTCCTCGGTGCTGGCCGAACAAGCCATCGCGACGGCGGAAGCCGCGACGACGGTGGCGGAGACGGCAGAGGTGGCGCTGGCGGTCGAGACCCAGGATGCGATGGTCGAGACCGCGGACGCCATGGCGGAGACCGCCGACATCGCGGTCGAGGCCGTGGATGCCATGGCGGAAACCGATGATGATGCGACCGAGCCGCAGGGCCTGGCCGGCGAAGCCGCCGATGCCGAGGACAACGCGATCCTCGACATGATCGCGCTCGAAATGGCCGCGGACGATCCGTCCGATTTCGACGATATCGCCGAAATTGAGCCTGCCGAAATCGCCGTCGCGGAACTCGCACCCGCCGCCTCCGTCAGCGCGGCGCCGGAGCCCGAATCCGAGGCGATCGCCGTCGCGGTGGAGCCGCCGGCCGTCGAACCCCTGCTTCAAGCCTCCGGGGAGCCTCTTCAGGCAGCCGAGGAGCCCTCGCTCGGCGCCTCGCTGATATCAAGGGGAATCCTGCATAGGCCCCAGGTGGAGGCGGCCGATCCGCTGGCGCCGATCCGGCGCATGAGCCAGGCCGAGAAGATCGCGTTCTTCTCCTAGGCTCTCTTGTCCTGGGTACTTCGGCGATCTGCTTCTCAGCCGATCAATCGCGCGAACAGATCCGCATCGACATTGCCGCCCGACAGCACGATGACGACGTTCTTGCCGGTGACATCGATGCGGCCGGCCAGGAGAGCAGCGAGGCCGACGGCGCCGCCGGGCTCGACCACCAGCTTCAACTCGCGAAAGGCAAATCCGACGGCGGTACCCACTTCGGCATCGGACGCGGTGATGCCCTGCGCCAGCAGCTGGCTGTTGATGGAGAAGGTAATCTCGCCGGGGATCGCGGCCATCAGCGCATCGCAGATGGTGCGGCCTTTCGAGCCGTGCGCTTCACGTTTGCCGGCGCGCAGCGAGCGCGCATGGTCGTCGAACTCCTCGGGCTCGCCCGACATCACCATGGCCTGCGGATAGCGCGCCTTGATCGCGGTCGCGACGCCGGCGATCAGTCCGCCGCCCGACGCGGGCGCCACCACGATGTCAGGTATCAGGCCGAGTGCCGCCATGTCCTCGGCGATCTCGCGGCCCACCGTGCCCTGCCCCGCGATTACGAACGGATCGTCATAGGGCCGCACCAGCGTGGCGCCGCGTTTGTCGGCGATCTCGCGGGAGATCGCCTCGCGATCCTCGCGGTCGCGGTCGTACAACACGACCTCGGCGCCATAGGCCCTGGTGCGCTCGCGCTTGGAAAGGGGCGCGTCGGCCGGCATCACGATGGTCGCCTGCATGCCGAGCAACTGCGCCGCATGCGCCACGCCCTGGGCGTGGTTGCCGGACGAGAACGCCACCACGCCGCCGCGGCGTGCTTCCAGCGGGATCGACGACAGCTTGTTGAAGGCGCCGCGAAACTTGAACGATCCGGTCCGCTGCAGCATTTCCGGCTTCAGGAAAATCCGGGTCCCCATCCGTTCGCTGAGAACGGACGGCGACAACAGCGGCGTTCGCACCGCGAACGGCGCTATCACGCGCGCGGCCGCATCGATGTCAGCGGATGTCACAGGCAAAATGGCGATTGTCATCCGGGAAAGTTACGCCTGTGCCGGCGGGCGGGCAAGGTGCTTCAAACGGTTCAGCCGACGAAACGCGGCTGGTCCACCTCGAATGGAACCGCGCCGCCTTGCGGATCGATGCGAGCCCTGATGACGTTATCGACGAAGGCGCGGGCTGACGCTTCCCAGCTGTGCCTGGCGGCAAAGGCGAGGCAGGCCCGCGGCGAAAGGCTCAATGCGGAGAGGCATGCGACCTGCAGATCGTCGTGCAACGAGCCGACCGGCGCCGAGCCGATCACGTCGCGGGGACCGGTCACGGGAAACGCGGCGACCGGCAGGCCGCTGGCGAGCGCTTCGAGCAGCACCAGCCCGAACGTGTCGGTCCGGCTTGGAAACACGAAGACGTCGGCGGCCGCATAGGCCTGCGCCAGCGCTTCGCCCTGTCGCGCACCGAGGAACACGGCTTGCGGGTACTTGCGCGTCAGGGCCGCACGCGCGGGCCCATCGCCGACGATCAGTTTGGTGCCGGGAAGATCGAGGTCGAGAAACGCATCGAGGTTCTTCTCCACCGCGACGCGGCCGACACAGAGGAAGATCGGACGCGGCAGGCCGAGATCGACAGGACGCGGATGAAAGTGGCGGATGTCGACCCCGCGTGGCCACAGCACCACGTTGCGAAAGCCGCGCGAACGCAGTTCGCTTGCCAGCGCCGGCGTCGCCGCCATCACCGCCTGGCTGGCGTTGTGAAACCAGCGCAATCCCGCCCAGATCCACGACTCCGGGACAGGCAGGCGCGCGGAAATATACTCCGGAAAACGGGTATGGAAGCTGGTGGTGAAGGGCAATCCATGTTGGCGGCAATAGCGCCGCGCCAGCAAGCCGATCGGGCCTTCGGTGGCGATATGAATGCTGTCGGCACGGGCATCGGCGATCAGCCGGGCGATTTTCCCGGGCGACGGCAACGCCAGCCGCAGGTCCGGGTAGCTCGGCAGCGCGACGGTGCGGAACGATTGCGGGGTGACAAAACCGACATCGACGCCGAGCGGCCTTGCCGCCTCCGCCATCATGGTCAGCGTCCGCACCACGCCGTTGACCTGGGGATGCCAGGCATCGGTCGCGATCAGGATTCGCATCAGGCCGCCTGCGCCGCAATGGCGGGCACCGGCACCGGCCGCCGCAGCGGGTTGGTCCAGCTGATGATCTCGAACCGGCCGTCCTCGTGCTCGACCAGCGCGGTGCAGCTTTCCACCCAGTCGCCGCAATTCATGTAGCGGATGCCGTGCTCGTCGCGGATGACGGCATAATGGATGTGGCCGCAGATCACGCCATCGGCGTCGTGGCGACGCGCTTCGGCGGCCAGCGTCTGTTCGAACGCGCCGATGTAGTTCACCGCGTTCTTGACCTTGAGCTTGGCCCATTGCGACAGCGACCAATAGGGCACGCCGAAGGCGCGCCGGAAGAAGTTGACCAGGCGGTTCATCCGGATCGCGAAGTCATAGGCCTTGTCGCCGAGATGGGCGAGCCAGCGCGCGTTCTGTACCACGAGATCGAAGATATCGCCGTGGATCACGAGATAGCGCTTGCCGTCGACGCCCACGTGAATGGTGTCCTCGACGACGTCGATGCCGCCGAAATGGGTGCCGTAATAGTTGCGCAGAAACTCGTCGTGATTGCCCGGCACGTAGATGATCTTGGCGCCCTTGCGCGCCTTGCGCAGCATTTTCTGCACGAAGTCGTTGTGCGATTGCGGCCAGTACCAGCTGGACTGCAGCGCCCAGCCGTCGACGATATCGCCGACCAGATAGATGGTGTCGGCATCATGGCAGCGCAGGAAATCCAGCAATTGGTCGGCTTGCGAGCCCCGGGCTCCGAGGTGGACGTCGGAGATAAACAAAGTGCGAAAGCGTCGCTCTGGACACTCTTCACTCATCACGTCACTTCCCATGCGCGAGCAGCTAGCAGATTTGCGTGACGGCGCGATGACAGGCCGGCTTGCGCCAGCGAATCAACCACCGATCCTCATCAATGCAAATAGCAGTGCCGCACGACAAACAGGCGACGGCCGCTCCACTCATCGCGAACCTGATCGCTCCCTCATGGTGAGGAGTTCATCGACAGCGCCTTTGTGCAGTCCGGCGCGTGTCTCCTCAGGTGCGTGGCCGCCGGTCGCGTTGTCGCGGCGGCTTTCGGGTGCCGGTGTAGTATGGATTGACGATGCACTGTGCGGCGCGGCCCGATGCCGACATCTGGCACTGTGGCAGCGAGGTATAGGCGCATTCGAAGTAATAGTCGGTAAAACCCTGGTAGATTTGCAGGCAGACCGGATATCGCGGATCATAGGTCTGGGCGCGAGCCGACGGCGCGGCCGAAACCGTTGCGACCATCACAATTGCCAAAGCCAGAACGCGCATCAAAATCTCCCTTCGGATAGCATGGGTCTTCCACCGCATCCCCGAGAACGCGGGCGGCTTCGAACCGTTCCTTTCGGGCAGGGAAGCACAGCCCTGCCTGATCGACAATCGCGGTCATCGACGGCTGAGAGCGGCGATCGGTAGTCAGCGCGGGCGTGCTCGACTTGCGCCGCGTCGCCTCAGTAAAACCGGTGAAAATGATGGATCGGCCCATGGCCATGGCCGACGCCGAGCCGGTCCGCCGCCGCGATCGCGGCGCTGACCCAGGCCTTGGCGTGGCGCACCGCGGTTTCCATGTCCTCGCCCCTGGCAAGACCTGCCGCGATGGCGGAGGAGAGCGAGCAGCCGGTGCCGTGGGTGTTCTGCGTGGCGATGCGAGGGGCCGCCAGCGCGATGGCGCCGCCAGCCGTGACGAGATAGTCGATGCTTTCGGCGCCCTGCCCGTGCCCGCCCTTGATCAGCACCGCGGGACAGCCCATCGCCAGCAGCCGCCGGCCCTGGTTCTCGATCGCGGCCTCATCGGCGGCAACCGCTTCATCCAGCAGAGCGGCGGCCTCCGGCATGTTCGGCGTGATCAGCGACGCCAGCGGAATGAGTTTGGTGCGCAGGCTTTCGACTGCTTCCGCCGCGAGCAGCCGATCGCCCGAGGTCGCGACCATCACCGGATCGAGCACGATATGCTTCGGCGACCATTTCCGCAGTCCCGCGGCGATGGCGTCGATCACCGCGAGGTCCGCGACCATGCCGATCTTGACGGCCCCGACGTCGAGATCGCCGAACACCGCGTCGATCTGCGCGGTGACGAACCCGGCGGGCACCTGATGAATGCCGGTCACGCCCCTGGTGTTCTGCGCGGTCAGGGCCGTGACGACCGAGGCGCCGTAGACGCCGAGCGCGGCGAAGCTCTTGAGGTCGGCCTGGATGCCGGCGCCGCCTGAGGAATCCGAGCCGGCGATGGTGAGCGCGATCGGAATCGTCATGGTTCGGCCCGCGGCAATTTCAGCAATCGGAAATGGGTCATGTCCAGTCCTAACCCGGTGAGCAATTGCCAGCAAGCCACGCTCCTTCCACTCGCACCGCTGCGCTGCCTTTCCCGCTTGCGGGGGCAAGGGCAGCATGCAGCGTTTGACCATCGGTTTTCTTCCCGCGAGCCGGTATCCACGCCGCCTGAAAACGCTATATTGCGTCCGAAGCGACGCTCCCTGGAGACGACAACGATGGTTCCCTTTTTCGTGCAGTTCAAATGCAAGCTCGGCCAGTCCTATGCCGTCGCCAACGCGCTCGCCGAAGCCGAGATCGCCTCGGAGATCTATTCCACTGCCGGAGATTACGACCTGCTGGTCAAGTTCTACGTCGACAACGCCACCGACATCGGCCATTTCGTCAACGAGAAGGTGCAGGTCATTCCCGGTATCCAGGATACCCACACCATCATCACCTTCAAGGCGTTCGGCGGCGGCTAGGCTCTGGACTCGCGAGAGTCGGCGCAACCGCGACGATCACCACGGCAACCCGCTGTGCACCGGCTATCGGACCGGAGCGGCCCAACTGGGCCGTTTGGCCTCCGTCGGAATCGCGCTTCCGGCTTGCGGCGGGGCTGGAAATCCGCGAGCATCGACGCCATGCGCGAGCCCTGCTCCCCGGCGTGAAATGCCTTGCGGGCCACGGGGGGCTTCGGCGACAAGCGCCTCAAGGCTGCAACGACAGCCGCAACGGGAGGAATGGAATGATCAATCCGAGGATGATGCTGGCGGCCATTGCGTTGACGGGATCCGCGATCACGGCATCGACGGCAGTCGCGCAGGTGAAATTGCCGCCCAGCGTGACGATGACGGCATACGACACCGGTACGTCGGGCTTCAACATCACCGTCGCCATCGGCAAGATGTTCAAGGACAAGTACGGCACTGACGCGCGCGTATTGCCTGCCGGCAACGACGTCGCCCGCCTGCAGCCGCTGCGCCTCAAGCGCGCCAGCATCTCGGCGATGGGCGTGGGGGTCTATTTCGCGCAGGAAGGCGTGTTCGAATTCGCGACCCGGGAATGGGGACCGCAGCCTCTCCAGATCACGCTGAGTTCAATCGACTGCAACGGCCTTTCACTCGCGGTCGCCGCCGACACCGGCGTCAAAAGCTACGCCGACCTGAAAGGCAAGCGCATCGGCTTCGTGGTCGGTTCGCCCGCGCTCAACCAGAATGCACTTGCCGTGCTGGCATTCGCCAATCTGACGGCAAAGGACGTCAAGATCGTCGAGTTCGCCGGCAACAATGCGATGTGGAAGGGCATCATCAACAACGATACCGATGCGGTTTTCGGTTCGACGATCTCCGGACCCGCCAAGGAATTGCAGACATCACCGCGCGGCATCACCTGGCCTTCCATGCCGTTCTCCGACAAAGCGGGATGGGAGCGCGTGCGCAAGGTCGGCCCGTATTTCACGGAGCACAAGGCCACCTGCGGCGCGGGTGAATTCTCGAAGGAAAAGCCGATCGAGGTGGGTACCTATCCGTATCCGATCTACAGCGTCTATGGCAGCCAGCCCGAGGACGAGGTCTACGCGCTGACCAAGGCGTTGATCGACGGCTATGACGGCTACAAGGACAACGCGCCCGGCGCCAGCGGGCTTGCGGCAAAGGCGCAGGCGAAGAACTGGGCCGTGCCGACGCACAAGGGCGCCGTCAAGGCGCTGAAGGAAGCCGGCGCGTGGAGCGACGACCAAGAAAAGCACAACAATGCACTTCTGAAGCGGCAGCAGGTCCTGATCACCGCATGGGAGGACTTCATGAAGGGCAACCCATCCGCCGATGCCGCCAAATTCACCGAGGAGTGGATGGCCGCACGGAAAGCGGCGCTGACCAAGGCCGGCCTGACCGATACGTTCTCGTGATGCGGCTTCCACTTCTCCCCTCCTCCCGCAAAGCGGTGGGGAGGGGCGCGTGGGAGGGAGGGACGAAAGACGGCTACGATTTCGCCGCCCTCGTCGGCCGAGGCGGTCCCTCCACCGGCGGCAGCGACTTGATGTATTCCGCCATCGCCGCGCGATCCTCGGATGACAGTTGCGACGTATTGCGGATCACGCGCGCCATCGATCCGCCTGCGGTGTCGCCTTCGGGCGTCTGCCCGGTTTCGAGGAAGAAGGCGATGTCCTTGGCGCTCCATTCGCCGAGCCGCTTCTGCGTGATGTTCGGCACCCAGCCCTCGCCTTCCGGATTCGGTCCGCCGGCGAAACGCTGCGCCGTCACGATACCGCCGAGAAAATTGCGCGGGCTGTGGCATTCGGCGCAGTGGCCGAACCCATTGACCAGATAGGCGCCGCGATTCCACTGCGCCGAGCGCGCGGGATCCGGCCGGAACGGCGTGCCGTCCATGAACAGGAATTTCCAGATTCCGACATTGCGCCTGATATTGAACGGAAACGGCACGTCGTGATCGCGTACCTTGCCGGGCACCGGCGCCAGCGTCTTCAGGTAGGCGAACAGGTCGCGGACGTCCTCGACCCGGGCGATCCCGTAGGAGGCATAGGGAAAGGCCGGGAAGTAATGCGCGCCCGAAGGCGCGGTGCCCTCGAGCACCGCGCTGACGAATTCGGCTTCGGTCCACCGCCCGATGCCGTCGGTCGGATCGGGTGAGATGTTGGGCGAATGGAAGGTGCCGAACGGCGATGGAATGGGGAGCCCGCCGCCAAGCTTCAGACGATCGGGCTGGCCCGGCACGGCATGGCAGGAGGAACATCCGCCGGCATTGAACGTTGTGAGGCCGTTGGCGGTATCCGGTGTGTAAGCCGGCAGTGAATTCGCGACTGTCGTCGCGGGGATCGTCAGCCACCAGAAAATCCCGCCGCCAATGGCGGCGGCAACGACAAGCGCAAGGAAAATTCGCCGCAGCATTCACCGATCCCTCGTCAATGGCCTGAATCCGGAGCCAGTATGGCCGTTATTGCAGCCTTGCGCTGCCTGAAATTTGAGGCCGTTCAAGCGGCTCCGCAGGAATAAATCCGCAAGCGCGCTGTTTGAAACGGTGCGATCACGTCGCGTCAACAGGGAGAAAACCATGTCGAAGAACAGAACCATGCTTGCCGTGCTGGCGTTCGGAGCGGCTATTGCCCTTGCCGCGCCCGCATTTGCCGACAAGATGAAGGTAACGCTCGACAGCAAGGGCGCCGCCGTCGCCTCTGCCGGAAAGGGTACCGCCGACCTCGACTATGATCCCGCCAGCAAGAAGCTGAGCTGGAAACTGACCTATTCAGGGCTTTCCGGTCCCGCGACCGCCGCGCATTTCCACGGACCCGCGGCACCCGGCGCGAACGCCGGCGTCGCCGTGCCTATCCCTAACGCGGCCTCGAGCCCGGTTGAAGGCAGCGCCACCCTGACCGACGCCCAGGCGGCCGACCTGATGGCCGGCAAGTATTACATCAACGTCCATACCGCCGCCAATCCGGCCGGCGAAATCCGCGGCCAGGTGACGAAGTAAGGCTTCGCACAGGGATGACGAAATAAGGCTTCGCACGCGACACATAAAGGGGGCGGACGCTTCAGCGCCCGCCCCCTTCAGTTCCGTAGATGGGTGCCAAGCGGCTGAAACGATCAGCCCTTCTTGAGGCGATAGGTCTCGTGGCAAGCGCCGCATTCCCTGCCGATGCCGGGGAAATTGGCTTTCAGCGAATCGAGGTCCTTGACCTTGGCCTTGGCCTCGGAGACCACCTTGGCGAAGCTGGCAACCTTGGCGTCGTAGCCGGCCTTGTCATCCCAGATCTTCGGGGACGGGCTGAAATCGCCTTCCCATTTGGCGTTTTTGACGCTGGCGGGGAACATGGTCGGCAGCTTCTTGGCGGTGTCGTCGAACTGGTTGAGCGCGGCATCGACCGCGGCCTGGTCGTAGGGCTTTTCGCCCTTGACCATCGGGCCCAGCACCGTGCCCATGTTCCTGCCGTTGGCCTTCATGGTGTCCTGGGCCAGCTTGACGGCATCCTGCTGCGCCAGCACGGCGCCCGCACCGAGCAACAACGTTCCTACCACTATGACAGTTCGCATCATCATTGGTCGAATCCCCCTTCTCTTTGATGGCGCCGATCCGCCTGATCGCGAATGGTGCTGATTATGGCCAAACCCCGCGCCCGGATTTTCATTCCCGGTGCGCGACAAAAAAATCAGAGGCTATGCTGGCGCTGGTGCTCGCGGATCGCGACCCAGACCCGCTCCGGGGTCGCCGGCATGTCGATGTGGTCGATCCTGTATTCGCGCCATAGCCCCTCCACGATCGCATTGACGACCGCTGGACAGGAGCCGATCGCGCCCGCCTCGCCGGCGCCCTTGACGCCCAGCGGATTGGTCTTGCAGGGCACGTTATGGGTTTCGAACACGAATGACGGACCATCGGCCGCGCGCGGCAACGCATAATCCATGAACGTACCGGTGACGAGCTGGCCGTCCTTCGGGTCGTAGACCGCCTGCTCCATCAAGGCCTGACCGATCCCCTGCATCGCGCCGCCGTGAACCTGGCCCGCCAGCAACAGCGGATTCAGGGTCACCCCGAAATCGTCGACGATCACATACTGGACGATGGCGATGATGCCGGTGGCGGGATCGATCTCCACTTCGGCGAGGTGGGTGCCGTTGGGGTAGGTGCCGTCGGCGCTGGTGAAGGTCGCGGCGGCCTTCAGCTTCGATGGATCGACGCCCGGCCGCTTCGCCAGATCGGCGAAGCTGATGGAACGGTCGGTGCCGGCGATCCGAACGAGGCCGTCGCTGATCTCGAGATCGCCGACGCTGGTTTCCAGCGCCTCCGCGGCGATCTCGCGCAAATTCGCACCCAGCGTGCGGGTGGCGCGCTCGACGCTGACGCCGCCGGTCGGAATCGACGCCGAACCGCCGGTGCCGAGGCCGGTGGCGATGCGGTCGGTATCGCCCTGAAAAACGTGTACCCGCTCCGGCGCCAGGCCGAACTGCTCGGCGACGATCTGCGCATAGGCGGTCTGGTGGCCCTGCCCGCTCGACTGCGTGCCGATCAGGATGGTGACGTCCCCGTTCGGATCGAGCGCGACATTGGCGGTCTCCTCGCCCATCGTGCCGCACACCTCGACATAGGTGCCGAGGCCGATGCCGCGCACCAGACCCTGCTTTTTCGCGGCCTTGGCGCGCCTGGGAAACTCCTTCCAGTTGCCGATCTCCATCGCCCGCTTCATATGCGCTGTGAAGTCTCCGGAATCATATACCTTGCCGGTCGCGGTCTTGTACGGCATCGCCCGCGGCGCGATGAAATTCTTGCGCCGGATGGCGTCCGGCGCCATGCCGAGCTTTCGCGCGGATGCATCGACCAGCCGCTCCACCACGTACGCCGCCTCGGGGCGTCCGGCGCCGCGATAGGCGTCGACCGGCACGGTATTGGTGAAGACGGTGCGGACCCGGCAGTGGAAGGCCTGGATGTCGTAAAGCCCGGGCAACATGCCGGCGCCGCCGTGCGGAATGTAGGGCCCGAAGGTCGACAGATACGCGCCCATGTCGCCCATCAAGTCGACATCCATGGCGAGAAACCTGCCGTCCTCGGCCAGCGCCATCCGCGCCGTGGTGAGGTTGTCGCGGCCCTGCGCATCGCCCATGAAATGATCGGCACGATCGGCAGTCCATTTGACGGTCCGGCGCAGCTTCCGCGCGGCGACCGCGACGAGCGCGTATTCGCGATAGGGAAACAGCTTGGTGCCGAAGCCGCCGCCGACATCCGGACAGATCACCCGCATCTTCTCGACCGGGATCTTGAGCACGTTCTGGCACAGTATATCGCGCAGCCGGTGGCTGCCCTGGCTGCCGACCGTCAGCGTCAAATGGTCCCGCCTGGCGTCGTATTCGCAGACCACCGCGCGGGTTTCCATGAAGTTGGTAATGGCCCTGGGATTGACGATCGATATCTCGGCGACCGCATGGGCCTTGGCGAAGGCGGCCTCGGTCGCCTTCTTGTCGCCGATCGGCACGTCGAACAGCACGTTGCCCGGATGCTCCGGCCAGACCTGTGGCGCGCCCTTCTTCACCGCATTGGCGAGGCCGATCACGGCGGGCAGCGGCGTCCAGTTGACCTCGATCGCCTCGATCGCGTCGCGGGCCTGATCGACGGTGTCCGCCACCACGAAGGCGACGGCATCGCCGACATGGCGCACCACACCGTGGGCAAGGATGGCATAGGGTGGGCCGGTGAACGGGTCGACTTCCAGATTGAACAGGCAGGGAAGACCGCCAAGATCCTTGACGTCGTCGGCCGTCAGGATCGCCCCGACACCCGGCAGGCTTTTGGCGCGGGTGGCATTGAGGGTGAACTTCGCATGGGCGTGAGGCGAGCGCAGCACCAGCGCATGCATCGAGGCCTGCGGCGCGTGATCGTCGGTGTAGCGGCCCTTGCCGCGAATCAGCGCGTCATCTTCCTTGCGAAGGACGCTTTGACCGACGCCGAACTTGATGGGAGCAGCCATCGTATCTCCGGTTCTGGAATTATAATCATTCCATATTGCAGCGGTTCGCCTGCCAGCGCAAACCGCTTTCGCAAGGGAATTCGCAGCTCAGACCAAGAGGAAACGTTCGGTTGCACTGCAATCGCCAGCAAAAGCGATCGCCAACGAAAAAGCCCCGGACGATGCCGGGGCTTTTCACTGTAGCGAGCGGCTTTCGCCGAGATCAGTACTTCGCGACCACCGGGCCGCCAAAGTGGTAGTTCACGCCGGCCCGCAGCACGACATCGGTAATGTCCGAATTGTAGTCGAACCGCAGCGGCGGAGAGCTGGTGAGCAGCGTGGCGCTGCCCGAGACGTTGCCGTAATCCATGTAAAGGCCCTCGATCTTGCCGGTCCAGTTGCCGCCAAGCCGGGCTTCGAGGCCCGCGCCGACCACCCAGCCGAACTTGGTCTCATCGTGGCCCCAGGCCGCGGAGGTGGGCACACTGGCGGCAGTAAAGCCGCTGATCACGCCGTCGGTCTTGATTCCCGCGACCGCGAGACCGCCGGTCACATAGAGCAGCACGCTCGGAGTGACGAGGGCGCCAACCCGCGGGCGGAAAGTCGCAAACCAGGAAATTTCCTGGTTGAAGGTCGTCGTCGGCGCGACATTCAGACCAGGTCCGAAAGTAAGCGTGTTGCAAGCGCCGGGCGCCGTTACGCAAGTGAAGCCGCGGCCGCCCCTCTCATCGGTCCATTGGGCGTCGGCTTCGAGGCCGAAGACCCAGTTTCCGAACTGCCAGTTCTTGCCGATCTGGCCGCCGAACAACCATCCGTCGAGATTGATGTTCCCGCTCTCGGTGGGGCTGATCTGAACTCCGGTCAAATTGTTGTAGAACGTGCCTGACGTGTCCGACCGGCCCCAGCTGTAGCCGCCGTTGAGGCCGACATAGAATTTGTCCCAGGTCCAGATTTCGACGATCGGCGGCGGCGCCTTGGTGTAGCGCGGCGCCATATCCGCGGCCGAAGCGATCGAACTCGCAGCCATCGCAGCGAACGCCGCGGTCGCAATTGCCTTGATTGTGGAAGTGCGCATGGCATGACCCTCTTGGTAAGATCAAATCGAAATCTGGCGTGATCTTACCGGGGATTCCCGGCCAAGGGGACGTCCAGTTGCGGTGCTCCGGCATTTTGCTCACGGATGTTGCAAAAAGGCGCCACTGCTCCGATAGGGCCGTTCCTCACGCAAAGCCCCGGAAAACGCCGGGGCTTTGATTGTTAGGAGAAACGCTGGTGCCGGGATCAGTATTTCGCGACCACCGGGCCGCCGAAATGGTAGTTCACGCCGGCTCGCAGCACGACGTCGGTGATGTCTGACCTGTAGTCGAACCGCAGCGGCGGATTGCTGGTGGCGAGAACCGGGCTGCCCGAAACGCTGCCGTAGTCCATGTAGAGGCCTTCGATCTTGCCGGTCCAATTGCCGCCCAGGCGTGCTTCGAGACCCGCTCCGATCACCCAGCCCCACTTGGTGGCGTCGTTGCTCCAGGCCACCGAAGTGGGTGTCTGTATGGCTGTAAAGCCACTGAGGACGCCGTCGGTCTTGATTCCCGCGACCGCGAGGCCACCGGTCACGTAAAGCAGCGCCGACGGCGTGACGAGCATGCCGACACGCGGGCGCAGGGTTACGAACCATTCGATATGCTGGTTGAAGCTCGTGGTCGGCGAGACGCCGGCACCGGGTCCAGCAGTAATAAAATTGCAAACGCCGCCGGGGGGGGCCGTCGGCGTAACGCAGGTGAAGCCGCGACCGCCCTTCTCGTCGGTATACTGGCCGTCGGCTTCGAGGCCCACGACCCAGTTTCCGAACTGCCAGTTCTTGCCGATCTGGCCGCCGATAAGCCATCCGTCGAGATGGATGGTCCCGGTCTCGGTGGGGCTGAGCTGAACCCCGGTCAGATTGTTGTAGAACGTACCTGAGGTGTCCGATCGGCCCCAGCTATAGCCGCCGTTGAGGCCGACGTAGAATTTGTCCCAGGTCCAGATTTCGACAACCGGCGGCGGCGCCTTGGTGTAGCGCGGCGCCATATCCGCCGCGGACGCGATCGAACTCGCAGCGATTGCGGCGAAAGCCGTGGTCGCGATTGCCTTGAATGTGGAAGCGCGCATGGGAGCTCCTCTCCATAGGATCAAATCAAAAACCTGACGTTGAGCTTAGTGGAGAATCTCGGTCATGGGGATACGCGGTTGCATCGCTCCAGCATTTTGCTCGCGGATGTTGCAAAAAGGCGGCAGTGCGGCAGCAAGCTCGCGGTATGACATTGAAAGGTCGATGAAATTCAGGAGGACCGCACCAGCGCTAGCAGCCATCGGCGGCCAAACAGCAGCAGGATCAAGCCGGCATAGACCACCGCGCCGGTGATTATCAGGAGCAGCAGCACCGTTTCGTCGCGCAGCGTGCTCCAATGCGCCAGTTGCTGATTGGCGTACCAGCCGGCCGACCACAGCACGGCCGCCAGGACGATCCCGCACAAGGCGAACTTCGCCAGCGACTGCATCAGCGCGCGGTCGAGGACGAGGTACCCTGCCCGCACCGCGAAGGCGATCACCAGCAGCAGGTTGATCCAGGCACCGACCGCGGTCGCTAGCGCGAGACCGACCTGTGCCAGTGAACCGACCAGCGCGATCTTGAGCGCGATATTGACGGCGATGCCGGTTAGCGCCGCCTTGACCGGCGTCGCGGTATCCTGGCGGGCATAGAAGGTCGCGACCGCGCTGCGGATCAGCACGAACGGGATCAATCCGATCGCGTAGGCGGCGAGCGTGGCGCCGGCCGCCGCGGCATCGGCTTTCGAGAATGCGCCGCGCGCGAACATCGCGCGCATGATGACGTCCGGCACCGTCAGGAACGCAGCGACGAACGGCACCGAAAACAGCAGCGTGAAGTCGAAGGCCCGCCGCTGCGACGCCATCGCGCCGGCCTGATCGTTCGCCGTCAGCCGTCGCGACATCTCCGGCAGCAGCACGGTGCCGATGGCGATGCCGATCACGCCGATCGGAAGCTGGTTGAGCCGGTCGGCATAATACAGCGCCGAGAGCGCCCCCGCCGGCAGGAACGTCGCGATGATGGTGTCGGCGAAAAGCGCGACCTGCGTGCCCATCGAACCAACCGTTGCAGGCCCCAGTGCACGAAAGAAGCGGCGGACATCCTCGTCGAGCTTGAGCGGTGCAAATTTCGGCAGGATGCCGCTCCTGGCCGCGTCGCCCGCCAGCAGGAAGAATTCGAGGAAGCCCGCGATCAGCACGCCCCATGCGGCGGCATGGCCGACGCCGGGAAAGAACGCCGCCAGCGCCAACGTCGCCATCATCGACAAATTGAGAAACACCGGCGCCGCCGCGTAGCTGGCGAAGCGGTGCATGACGTTGAGCATGCCGCCATAGAGCGTCACCAGCGTGATCAGCAGCAGATAGGGAAACGTGATCCGCGTCAGTTCGACCGCGAGTTCGCCGCGTACGGGATCAGCGGAAAATCCCGGCGCCAGAATGGCGATCACCTGCGGCATGAACAGCCATGCCACCGCCAGCAACGCCAGTTGCGTCAGAAACAGCAGGGTGAAGATGCGATCGGCGAACAGACTGGCGGAGCCAGCCCCGCGCTCGCCGAGGACATGCGAGTAGGCCGGCACGAATGCCGCATTGAAAGCACCCTCGGCGAAAATCGCCCGGAAGTGATTGGGCAGCCGCAACGCCACGAAGAACGCGTCGGCCACCGGGCCGGCGCCGAGAATGGCCGCGAGCATGATGTCGCGCGCAAACCCGGTCACCCGCGAAAGGAGCGTAAAGCCGCCGACGGTGAAGATACGTCCGAGCATCAGCCGCTTCTACAGCAAGCGGCAGCGCCGCAAAATGGTGAAATCAGCAGAATTTCTTTTTGCGCATGATCTTCTCCGAAGACCGGATTCCACTTTTCGGGATCATGCGCCAAGCGCGCCGCGCACAGCCCTGATGATCCGCTCCTGTGTCGGTTCATCGAGATAGGCATGCATCGGCAGGCTGATGACATCGTCGGAAAGCCGTTCGCACGCCGGCAAACCGCCGTCGGCGACCGGAAAATCCCGATAGGCGGTCTGCTGATGCATCGATTTCGGATAATAGATCGCGGTCGGGACGCCCTGCGCCTTCAGCGCCGCAGCGAACCCGTCGCGGTCGCAGCCCGCGGGCAGCCGGATGGTATACTGCGCCCAAATCGACGTGCAGCCGCTGGCGAGGCGCGGCACCGACACCACATTGCCGAGGCCGCGCGCATAGCGCTCCGCGACCAGGTTGCGCGCGGCGATCTCGTCGTCGAAAATCTTCAGTTTCTCGAGCAGGATCGCCGCCTGCATGGTGTCGAGCCGCCCGGTAAGCCCGAGACGGACATTGTCGTACTTGTCGGAGCCTTGGCCATGGACGCGGATGCTGCGCAGGGTTTCGGCAAGAGCGGCGTCATCGGTGAAGATCGCGCCACCGTCGCCGTAGCAGCCCAGCGGCTTGGCGGGGAAAAAGCTTGTCGCCGTGGCAAGGCCGAGGGTGCCGAGGCGGCGGCCCTTGTAGCTGGCGCCGAACGCCTGCGCCGCGTCGTCGAGCACGAACAGGCCCTCGGCCTCCGCCACCGCCGCGATGGCATCATGATCGGCACTCTGCCCGAACAGGTCGACGGGCATCACCGCCTTCGGCGCGAGACCGCGCTTTCGCGCGGTGGCGATGCCGCGCTTCAGCGAATCCACGTCCATGTTGAAGGTCGCTTCGTCGACATCAACGAAAACAGGCACGGCTCCGGTCAACGCCACCGCTTCGCCGGTCGCGCAGAACGTGAACGACGGACAGAACACCGCATCGCCGCGGCCGACACCCTTGGCCATCAGCACCATCAGCAGCGCGTCGGTACCGCTGGCGCAGGTCACGACATATTTTGCGCCGCTGTATTCGGCGAGCGCGGCCTCCAGCGCGGTCACTTCCGGACCATTGATGAACTGACAATGCGTGAGCACGCGGGTCACCGCCTCATCGATCGCCGGGCCGAGGCGGCGGCGCTGCGCCGCGATGTCGATGAACGGTACGGGTTCTGGACGCAGATGCTGGTTCATGGAGCCTTGCGAAGATTCTTGCGAGGATTGGGACTGGGACATTCAGGGATCGCTAGCCGACGACGCGGCGTGGCCCCTTGCGGGCGGAGGACGCGGCGGGCCGGGTGGGCGTTTCCAGGCAGCGGATGGCGATTTCGAGGCTGGCAACGCCTTCGGCGCCGGTAACCGCGGGGACGGCGCCGGAGTTCACCGCGCCGAGAAACGAAATCAGTTCGGCGCGCAGCGGCTCGTCATGGCCAACCGGCAGATGGCGCATCGAATAGCTGCCGTCCGGCTTGAAGCCGAAGCATTCGGTGACCTGGCGGGTCAGCAGATCGCCCATCACATACTTGCCCCTGGTCGCGACCGTGACGCTGCGCGCCTTGAAGGGAGTCAGCCAGTTGGTGTTGATATGGGCGAGCACGCCGGAGGCGGTCCGGAACTGCAACAGCGCGATATCCTCGCGCTCGGCGATGGCGCTGGACAATTGCGGCTGCACCTCGACGATATCGGACTCGGTGAACCAGCGGATCAGATCGATGTCGTGCACGGCGAGGTCGATCACCACCCCGACGTTCGACATCCGCGGCGGAAACGGACCGACGCGCGTGATGGCGATCGAGAGGATATCTTCGCCCGCCAGCGCCTGCTTGATGGCGGCGACCGCGGGATTGAAGCGTTCGACGTGCCCCACCATCAGCGTCACGCCGGCGCGGCCGGCCGCCTCGACGATGTCGCGTCCTTCCTCGACCGTGGATGCGATCGGCTTTTCGACCAGGATGTGAATGCCGCGGGCGATGCAGGCGAGCGCCACCTCATGATGGAGATGCGTCGGTGCGGCAATGGTCACGGCATCGACGCCCTCGGCGAGCAGTTCGTCCAGCGTGGAAAAGGCCCGACAGCCGGCCAGCTCAGTGGCGCGGGTACGATGCTCCGGCAATGGATCGACGATCCCGACCAGCGTGGTATCCGGCAGCCCGGCCAGGACGCGCGCGTGGTTGGTGCCCATGACACCTGCGCCGATAACGCCGACTCGCATCAAAATCCCCTTCGCACCCCAAGCCTTGTCGCTTTAAGCCATTCCAAAAGCTTGCAAATTCTGGAAGGCGCCGCTCCACTCCGCGGTCGGCCGCATGGTCGCTTAACAGGCCCTCTCGCGCACAGGAATACACAATTTGCTGCACTCCGTTACCAACCATGCTGCTGGCAGGCCATTCCGCGGCCGACGGATCACCCTGACACACCGCTCTATATACCTGCCGGGCACATTTGGCATCCGGCTGGGAACCATGGGGAGGCTACTCAAATGTACCATCAACCCACCGTCACCGGTTCGCCGCATCTCCGGAGCCGGCGCCGAGCACCGTGGCTGCAACGATGCGCAGATCGCCGGTAAATGTCTGGTTCTCGATATAGCTTGCATCGGCCTCGGCGAGTTTCTCGGGCGTCGACATGTCGATGGAGGCCAGTTGGGCCGGCCCGGTGATTCCGGGACGGATCCGGAAGACGTCGCGGGCACGGCGCGCCGCGATCACCTCGCTTTGGTTGGGCAGACAGGGCCGCGGGCCGACCAGGCTCATGTCTCCCCGCAGCACGTTGAAAAGCTGCGGCAGTTCGTCAAGCTTCGAAGACCGCAAGCGCCGTCCGGTCGGCGTAATCCAGCTGTCGTCGACTTCATGAGAACCGGCGCTGGGGGCGCCGTGCGCCATGGTCCGAAACTTGTAGCACCTGAACGGCTTTTCGAATTTGCCGATCCGGGTTTGCACGAACAGGACGCCACCGGGCGAAGACCGTGCGACGAACCACGCAATGATCAGCATGAAGGGCATCAGCACGATCAGCCCGCATGCCGAAACGAAGAAATCGAAGGTTCTCTTCATGGCTGGCCCGTCGGTGATGGTCGAACCGACCGGTCAACCATACAGCGGTCCACTGACGGACACGGTGTTCGTGCCGCCTAAGCCGATTGGGCTACCGGGTCAAGGTCGAACCCTTGAAAACAACGCGCGGTCTGCCGCAGACCTTCGCTCACGCACTTGCGCCAGCCAAGCAGTTCCCGGATCTTGGTCACGTCCACCTGCAACGAATCGATTAGCCGGCTGGTGATCGCGCGCTGCCCGATCATCGCGGCTCCCAGGGTGGCAAAAGCTGCCAGTTCCATCTCCAGGAGAACTGTTTCAACCCGAAATTGTGGACGACAAACCGCATTGGCATCTTGAGCGCAAGCGGAGCGGCCCATTTCCCCCGGTCCCCGCCGACGTCATCTACCCGCCATGCCGCCAGCGCCGGCTGGGAATCCCACAGGTCGTTCAGGCGACGCGATAATAATCCCTGTACCAATCGACAAAGCGCTGAACGCCGTCTTCGATTGCCGTTTTTGGTTGAAAGCCGATATCGGACACCAGCGCCTCGACATCGGCGTAGGTGCGCGGCACATCGCCGGGCTGAAGCGGCAGCATTTTCTTCACCGCCTTCCTGCCCACGGCCTTCTCGATGCATTCGATGAAATACATCAGTTCGATCGGCTGGTTGTTTCCGATATTGTACAGACGGTAGGGCGCCGCCGACGTGCCCGGATCCGGCTTTGCGCCATTCCAGTCCGGATTGGGTGTCGCGACCTTGTCCAGCGTCCTTACAACCCCTTCGACAATATCGTCGATGTAGGTGAAATCGCGGGCATGCTTGCCGAAATTGAACACATCGATCGGCTCGCCGGCGATGATCTTCCTGGTGAACAGGAAGAGCGACATGTCCGGACGGCCCCATGGGCCGTAAACGGTGAAGAAGCGCAGGCCGGTTACCGGCAGGCCATAGAGATGGGAGTAGGAATGCGCCATCAGCTCATTGGCCTTCTTGCTGGCGGCATACAGGTTCAGGGGATGATCGACGTTATCGTGGACGCTGAACGGCATACTGGTATTGGCGCCGTAAACCGAGCTCGAAGAACCATAGACCAGATGCTTGATATCGTGATGGCGGCACCCTTCCAGGATATGCAGAAAGCCGACAAGGTTGGAATCGACGTAGGAATGGGGATTCTCGAACGCGTAGCGGACCCCTGCCTGCGCGGCGAGGTTGACGACGCGATCCGGCCTGTGCTCTGCAAACACCCGCTCGATTTCCCCGCGGTCGGCAAGGTCGGCTTTCACGAACTGAAAACGGTTCTGTCCCTGCAGCCGCGCCAGGCGGGCCAGTTTGAGGTTCACGTCGTAATAGTCATTGAGGTTGTCGAGCCCGATGACGTCATCGCCGCGGGCAATCAAGGTCGTCGCGGTTTGCGAGCCGATGAAACCTGCGACACCGGTGACCAGAACTTTCATTCCATCAATCTCCCGACGCCTGCCGCCGCGGCTCACCCATCGGTTGTCCTCCAAAGCGGATAGCTGGCCTCCTCACCACCGATCGTCCGTCAGGCTTGTTCGGGACATCCTTCGCCACCAACCGTTCCGCCAAACTGGCACGGGTGTCAAACCCGCCGGTAGTCGTCCTCGATGCGGATGATATCGTCCTCCCCGAGATAGCTTCCGGTCTGGACCTCGATCAATTCCAGCGAGATCTTGCCCGGATTTTCCAGCCGGTGCGTGGCGCCGATCGGAATGTAGATCGATTCATTCTCGTGCACGGTCTTGACCAGTTCGTTGACCGTCACGCGCGCCGCACCCCGCACCACGATCCAGTGCTCGGAGCGATGGTGATGCTTCTGCAATGAGAGGCGACCGCCCGGCTTCACGATGATGCGCTTGACCTGATGGCGATCGCCATTGTCGACGGATTGATAGGATCCCCAGGGCCGGTGCACCTTGATGTGTTCTTCGGTTACCTGGGGCGCAAAGGTCTTCAGTTTCGCGACCAGCCGCTTCAGCCCGTTGGCATCCTTCTGGCGCGACACCAGAATGGCGTCCTGTGTTGCCACCACCACGAGATCGTCGACGCCTTCCAGCGCCACCAGCGCCCTGTCGGTCGAAACGTTGCAGTTGCGGGAATCCTCGAACACCGCGGCGCCCTGCGCGGCGTTGCCCTCGGCATCCTTGTCCGACAGCTCCCACACGGCGTGCCAGGAGCCGACGTCGGACCAGCCGCAGGAGACCTGAACCACCGCGGCGCGCGCGGTCTTTTCCATCACCGCGTAATCGATCGAGATCGCCCTGGCCTTTCCGAACGACTCCGGATCGAGCGTCACGAATCCGAGATCGCGTCCGGCGCCGGTCACCGCCGCCGTGACGGCCTGCACGCTGTCGGCATCCACCTTACGGTATTCATCGAGCAGCATCGCGGCCCGAAACATGAAGTTGCCGCTGTTCCAGAGATAGCCCAGCTTGATATAGCCAGCGGCGGTTGCCGGATCCGGCTTCTCGACAAATTTGGCAACGCTGCGGACTTCGCCCGATATCGGGTCACCCGGGCTGATATAGCCGTACTCGGTCGCCGCACGTTCGGGCTTCACGCCGAAAGTCACGATGCTGCCGGCCTCGGCCGCGACCAGCCCCTTGCGGCAGGCGGCGACGAAAGCCGGGGTATCGCCCACCACATGGTCCGCGGCGAGCGCCAGGACCACCGCATCGGCATCGCGGATTTGCGCGAAGGCGGCACCTGCCGCAATCGCCGGCCCGGAATCGCGTCGCATCGGCTCCAAGAGGATATCCGCCTCAATGCCGAGCTCCGCCAGTTGCTCCAGCACCATGAAGCGATAGGCCGTATTGGTGATGATGATCGGACGCTCGAACAAGGCGGCCTCCGACACCCTCAGCAACGTATCCTGAAACGTCGAACGCGTGCCGAACAGCGGCAGGAACTGCTTCGGACGCACCTCGCGCGAGGCGGGCCAGAGCCGGGTCCCGGCGCCGCCACACATGATCAACGGGATTATTCGCCCTGCCATTGGCTCCTCGAACTTCCTGATGTCGACGGCTTCACGGCCTCTTTACCCGTCGTGTCGAGGGTGCCGCAATACCCAGTTGCCCGGCTATTGCCAGATCGGCCTCAAAACCATACCAAGACGGACGAAATTCAATGCGCGGTTGCCGGATCGCGCAATATTAACCCTTTCTCGAACCGAAGAGCGCGCACCGCATGCGCCGGATTCTGCTTTCAGCGTTAAAGATACTGATTTCCGCGGGGCTGCTTTATCTCGCGCTCCGCAAGGTCGATTTCTACGAGCTCGCCTCGCGCTTCAACGTCGCGAGCCTGGGCTGGATCGGGCTTGCGATCGCCGTCATGTTCCTGCAGATCTTCGTCGGCGTGCTGCGGTGGCGCGAGGTCAGCGCCGAATGCGGCGCGCCGCTCGGAACCGCGCAGGCGACGCGCTACAATGTAATCGGGACATTCTTCAATCAGACGCTGCCCTCCTCGATCGGCGGCGACGCGGTGCGGTTGTGGCTGGTCGCACGCGCCGGCGCCGGCTGGCGGGCGGCGACCTACTCCATCTTCGTCGATCGCGCGATCGGCCTGATCGCGCTTGCGGTCGTCATCGTGGCGACGTTGCCCTGGAGTTACAATCTGATCACCGATCCGCAGGGCCGCACCGCGCTGCTCGCGATCGATTTCGCCGCTCTTGCGGGCGGCCTGGGATTCCTGATCCTGGGCAGGTTGCCATGGCCGTGGCTGAAGCGCTGGTGGGGCACCAACCACCTGCATGCCTGTTCGGTGATCGCCAACCGCGTCATCTTCAGCCGGGACCGCGGTCCGAAAATCGCGGCGCTGTCGTTTCTGGTTCACCTGCTCGCCGTCGTCATCGCATGGTGCGTCGTGCAATCGATCGCAGCGCCCGTGGTGTTCGGCCAGATCTTTCAGCTGGTCCCGCCGGTCATGCTCATCACCATGCTGCCGATCTCGATCGCCGGCTGGGGTGTCCGCGAGGCCACCATGGGCCTGGCATTCGGCTATGCCGGGCTGATGAGCAGTGAAGGCGTCAATATCTCGCTGCTGCTTGGCGCCGTGTCGTTCATCGTCGGCGCCTTCGGCGGGCTGGTGTGGATATTCAGCGCCGAAAAGGCGGCCAAGGGCGCCGCGCCGATCGAGGTTCGCGACTGAATGCACGCGTCGGGCGAGGCCCGCCGTCGTCCTGCAACTTGACGAAGCTGAGCAGCAACGATGCGGGCAGTCGGCAGGACCGGCGGTTTTTGACAGCGCCATTCGGCCTCGGTAACCTGACGCCGCACGAGACAGCAATGAAGATCAGCGTCGTCACAGCGAGTTACAATTCACAGGCAACGATCGGCTTCACGATCCAGTCCTTTCTCGAGCAGGACCATCCCGAAAAGGAAATGCTGGTGATCGACGGCGCATCCAGCGATGCGACGCTGAAGATCGTCGAGTCGTTCGGGTCCGACGCGATACGCGTGTTCTCGCAGAAGGACCAGGGCGTCTACGATGCGATGAACAAGGGCTTTCACCTGTTCGAGGGCGACGCTATCGGGTTCCTGAATTCCGACGACACGTTTCACGATTCGCGCGTCCTCAGCGACATCGCCGCGGCCTTGCAGGATGCCGACATCGCCTATGGCGACCTGCATATGGTGACGGATCATCGCACCAAGCGCGTGGTGCGTTCATGGCGCGGCGGAACATTCAATCGCCATTCGTTTCAGCTCGGCTGGGTGCCTCCGCACCCGACCTTCTACATGCGCAAGGAAGTGGCGCTGAAGGTCGGCGACTATGATCTGAGCTATGTCACGACCGCCGATTACGACTACATGCTGCGGGCAATGGCGCTGAACGATTTCAGGGCGCGCTACATCCCGCGGGTTCTCGTGGACTTCCAGATCGGCGGCATCAGCACCCAGGGCTGGCGCATCACCCTGCGCGCAAACCTGGAATGCTTGCGATCACGGCGCCAACACCTCAACGCGCCGATCATCGACCCCGCATTTTTCCTGCGTTTCGTCAGGCGGATTTTCCAGATCCGCCGATCAGGATCGTAGCAAGGTGCCGGCGGCCGCGGATTCCTCTGCCGCGGGCGAGCCGAACTCCGGTACCGCATCCTTCAACACCGCCCTGATGGTCGTTCGGTCATCCCGGACGATGGCCTCGTCCAGCGCCGCGAGCCATTTGCGCAAGGCAGCCATCGGTGGCTCGTTGGGCTTGGCCGCCATGATTCCGGCGACGCCGATCGCGACCGCGGGCTCCTCGGCGGCGAACAGGATTTCGTTCAGCCGCTCCCCCGGCCGCACGCCGCTGAACACAATATCGATGTCGTGGCCCGGCTGCAGGCCGGACAACCGGATCATGCGCTCGGCGAGGTCGACGATCCTGACCGGCTGGCCCATGTTCAGCACGTAGACCGAAACATCCGCCGGCGCCGGCGACAGCGCGTGGGTGGCCGCGGTCAGCACCAGGTCGCAGGCTTCCCGGATGGTCATGAAGTACCTGACCATGTCGGGATGCGTGACCGTGACCGGCCCGCCGGCCTCGATCTGCGCCTTGAACTTCGGCACCACCGACCCGTTCGACGCCAGCACGTTGCCGAAGCGTACGGAAATCAACCGCATCCGCGGCCTGCCGCCCTGCTCCGCCGCCAGATCGTGATCGAGCGCCTGGCAATACATCTCGGCGAATCGCTTGGTCAGCCCCAGCATCGAGACCGGCTCGATCGCCTTGTCGGTCGAGATCATCACCATCGCGGTGGCGCCCGCAGCCAGTGCTGCGTCGGCGACGTTGACCGATCCGAAGATGTTGGTCTTGACGCCCTCGCTCCAGTCGCGCTCCAGGATCGGCACGTGCTTGAGCGCGGCGGCGTGGAACACGATGTCCGGCTTGAACTCGATCATCAGCCGATGCATGCGCTCGCGATCGCGGATGTCCGCGATCCGGCCCTCGATCACGGCACTGCCGCCATGCGCGGCCAGCGTTTCCGTCACGGCGTAGAGCGCCGGTTCGGAGTTCTCGATCACCAGCAGCCGTCCGGCGCCGAAAGTCACGACACGGTCGCAAATTTCCGAACCGATGGAACCGCCGCCGCCCGTGACGATCACCGCCTTGTCCCTCACCAGGCCCTCGAGACGCGCATAGTCGATCTTTTCGCTGGGACGCAGCAGCAAATCCTCGACGGCCACATTGGTCAGCCGCGGAACGTCTCCGCTCTCCAGCGACGGAAGCCGGCTGACGATCAGCCCGTGGCGACGGGCCCGCATCAGCACGGCCTCGGGATGCGACTCGGGTTCGAATGCCGACGGTGTCATCACCACACGCATGATTGGCTTGTTGCGCCGCGCGAAATCGCCGATCACGTCCTCGAGATCGTCGATCCCGCCCAGCACCGGAATATCCCGAATGGTCTGGCCGCGGTCGGCAGGCGACGGCGACAGCAGCCCGACCGGCCAGATCCGCTTCACGGCGCCGCTTTCGATGCCGCGCAGCAGAATTTCGGCATCCGCGGCGCGGCCGACCAGCAGGGTCGCCGAGGCGTCTTCCGACCTGGCGTGATGGCGCACGCGGGTATAGCGGAAATAGCGATAGGCGAATCGCAGCGCGCTCAGGAAGAAGACTTCAAGAAAGAAGTAGAGAACGATGTTGATCCTGCCGAGGAAGAAGGTGGTGCCGCTGCCGGGCGCAACGATCACGTAGTCCAGCACCACCAGTCCCAGCGTCAGCACGGCCGCAACGCGCATGATATTCAGCGCGTCCGGCAGCGAAATGAACCGCCATTTCGTGGTGGTGAGGTTGAACGTGTAGGCAACCACGACACTGAAGGCGACGAACCAGGGCAGAATGCGCAGCAACAGCGGCAGGCGATCGAAAAACGCGTCGCCCTCGAACCGAAGATAGAAGCTCACCAGCAGCGCGAGCGCCGTCGCGAGCGCGTCGTGCGTGGCGATCAGCACGTTGCGCAGGGTCAGATTCGAGAGCCGCATCATTTCGCCGACCGGTAACGAGGAAAATTCGGGTGCCGCAGCAAACCCGCTGATAGCTCATCCCGCGCGTGCATGCCAGCCGGCGCAGGCGGAACCTGCGGCAGCGCTCACGCCTTGTCCCCACGGGCGCGATTGACCAGCGAGGTCGTGGAGAAGCCTGGCAACACGTCAATCAGCAGAACTTCGCCGCCATGGGCTTCGACGATCTCGTGGCCCACCACCTGGTCGCGGGTGTAATCCCCGCCCTTCACCAGCACGCTCGGCTTGATCGCGGCGATCAGCATGATCGGCGTGTCCTCCTCGAAGACCACCACGAGATCGACTGCCTCCAGCGCCGCCAGCACTTCCGCGCGCGCGCGTTCGTCCTGGACCGGGCGCGCTTCGCCCTTCAGCCGTTTCACCGAGGCGTCGCTGTTGAGACCGACGATCAGCCGGTCGCAGGCGCCGCGCGCCGCGGTCAACACCTTGACGTGGCCGGGGTGCAGGATGTCGAAACAGCCGTTGGTGAAACCGACCCGCAACCCCTGCCGGCGCCAATCCGCAAGCTGCGCCTCGAGGCCGGTGCCTGAAGCCACGATCTTTTCTTCCGCCGCGAGAAAGGCATGCGGCAGGATTTTCCGCCGCAGCTCGGCTGACGTCACGCTGGCGGTGCCCTTCTTGCCGACGGCAACGGCTGCGGCGGCATTCGCCATCCGCAACGCGGTTTCCCAATCGGCTCCGGCGGAAAGCGTGACCGCCAGCACCGCGGCGACGGTGTCGCCGGCGCCGGAGACGTCGCGTACCTTCACCGGATGCGCCGGGACATGGATCGCCTCGCCGTGGCGCGGCACCAGCGTCATGCCGTTCTCGCTCTGCGTCACCAGGATGGCTTCGCAGTCCGCCAATTGCATCGCGTCCTGTGCGGCGTCGGCAATGCTCTTTTCGGTGTCGGCGCGGCTGCGGGTCGCCTCCGCGAATTCCTTGCGGTTGGGCGTCAGCAGCGTGGCGCCGCGATAGATCGCGAAATTGGCGCTCTTGGGATCGACGATCACGCGCTTGCCGAGCTTCTTCGCGGCGTCGATGACGTTGCGGATCACGCGCGCGGTGAGCACGCCCTTCGCATAGTCGGACAACAGCACGATGTCCGCGCGGGAGATTTGCGGCAGGATCGCGTCGATCAGCTTCTGCTCGACCGCGGCGGACGCCGGCTGCGCCAATTCCCAGTCCGCACGCAGCATGTGAGTGGAGAAATGTTCGGAGACGAAACGCACCTTTCGCGTCGTCGGCCGCGACGGGTCGGAAACCAGCACGCTCTCGATTCTGTTTTCCTGGGAAAGCGCCGATTTCAGCGCCGCGCCGGCGCCGTCCTCGCCGATCAAACCGACAAAAATGCAGCGCGCGCCGAGCGAGCCGATGTTGCGCGCGACGTTGCCGGCGCCGCCGATATTGGTCTCGCTCCGCCGCACCGCGATGACCGGCGCCGGCGCTTCCGGCGAGATCCGCGAGACCTCGCCATAGACGAATTCGTCGAGCATGAGGTCGCCGACACAGAGCACCGTCTGGCCGGCAATCGCTCCCGACAGGGCTTCAAAATCGAACATTTTTTCTCGTCATCTGTTGCGCCGTCAGCGGAAACGGTCGGTGCGATTCAGAACATCACCGACATAGGCAGAAACCGCGTCTTCCAGCGGCGTAAAGCCGCCATTGTAGCCGGCGCGCTGCAGCCGATCGACCTCGCTTTGGGTGAAATACTGGTAGCTGTCGCGAATTTTCTCGGGCATGTCGACATACTGGATGTTCGCGGATGTGCCAAGCGCGGTATAGGCCGAGAGGATCAGGTCCCTGAAACTGCGCGCGGTGCCGGTTCCGACGTTGAAGATGCCGCTGACATCGGGGCTGGCCATCAGCCACATCATCACCCGCACCACGTCGTCGACATAGATGAAATCGCGCCGCTGATCGCCGTCGGCGATGCCGTCGCGGTGGGATTTGAACAGCTGCACGGCGCGGCCGGCCTTGATGTCGTCGAAGCGCCGCGCCAGCACGCTCATCATCGTGCCCTTGTGATATTCATTGGGGCCGAACACGTTGAAGAATTTCAGGCCGGCCCATTGCGGCGGCAGCCGCTCGCCGTTGGCCGCGCGTTCGGCGACCGCCATGTCGAACAGATGCTTGCTCCAGCCGTACAAATTCATCGGCCGCAGCGTCTTCAGCGCCGGTAACGACGGGTCGTCGGCAAAACCCTGCGCGCCATCGCCATAGGTCGCCGCCGACGAGGCGTAGATGAACGGCGTCGGATTGGCCGTGCACCAGTCGAGCAGCCGCATCGACAGCCGGAAATTGGTTTCGATGACGAGATCGCCATCGGTGGCCGTGGTCTCGGAGATGGCGCCGAGATGGATCACGGCATCGAGCCGGCGGCCCCTCAGCCAGTCCGCGAGGCCCGCCGGCGGCACGAAGTCCGCAAGCTGGCGCTTGGCCAGATTGCGCCATTTGCCCTCATGGCCGAGCACGTCGCAAACCGCGACATCGGCACGGCCGGCGTCATTCAACGCGGCCACGACGTTCGATCCGATAAAACCGGCGCCTCCGGTCACCAGCAGCATTCAGCACCCTGCCCTTGATTTGGGATGCCAGCTTTGCCCCAGTCAGGCGCGGCAGGCAACTTGGGTCATGCCGCGTGGTGAAGACAGCCGGCGCGGCTTTACGTCGGGAAGCGGAGCGGTTACCGACGGAGCCGAAATCAAAATTGCGAAAACAACCCCATGCAATGCAAGAGCGGGGGTGGCCGGGTACCAGCACAAAGATATGATTCTTAATTCAATAGATGGGATCGCGGTGGAGGGTGCGGCGGACACCCGGCCGATCCTGATCGTCCCGTATATGTGGATCGGCGATTTCGTGCGCGGCCACACCGTGGTGCGGGTGCTGAAAGCGCGCTGGCCGAACCGGCCGGTCGACCTGCTGGTCACCCCGCTATGCGCCCCGCTGGTCGATTATATGCCGGGCGTCCGCTCCGGGATCGTCTGGGACCTGCCGCGCAGCCGGCTTGCGGTGGCCAAGCAATGGGGCCTGGCGCAGCAGCTGCGGGCCCGGGGCTACGGCACCGCGCTGGTGCTGCCGCGCACCTGGAAGTCGGC
>NZ_JAUYQU010000011.1 GCF_030697065.1 Bradyrhizobium sp. | reverse complement strand
CGCGGCGGCCCGATCTCTGGGCCGCCAGACAGACCTCGACGCGAGCCCCGACAGGGATTGGCCAAAAACGCCCAAAAAACACGACGGACGGGTGACAAGCCCCGGCCTTTGCCGTATACGAACGCCAAATCCGCGCAATGGCAGGATAGACGAACACACGCGCAGCCCGCGCCTTGGCGGCTGGGGCGCGACGCCGATGGAGATTTTGCGATGAACCTTATTCAAGAGCTCGAAAAAGAGCAGTTCGACAAACTGGCCGCCACCAAGACCATTCCGGAATTCGGCCCCGGCGACACCGTGATCGTCAACGTCAAGGTGGTCGAAGGCGACCGCTCGCGCGTGCAGGCCTATGAAGGCGTCTGCATCGGCCGTTCCGGCGGCGGGCTCAATGAGAGCTTCACGGTTCGCAAGATCTCCTACGGCGAGGGCGTCGAGCGCGTGTTCCCCGTGATGTCGCCGATGATCGACTCGATCACCGTGGTGCGCCGCGGCAAGGTGCGTCGCGCCAAGCTGTATTACCTGCGCAACCTGCGCGGCAAGTCGGCCCGCATCGTCGAGAAGAAGACCGAGCGCCCCGAAAAGGCCCCGAAGGTCGCCGCGGCCAAGTAATCCGCAGTCAATTCTCCTGCATGGAGATGTGACAAAAAGCGCGGGGCTGACCCCCGCGCTTTTTTGTTGCGGCATCGTCATTGCGAGGAGCGCTTGCGACGAAGCAATCCACCTCTTAGCTTCTGCAAAAAGTATGGATTGCTTCGCGGAGCCTGTCATCGAGCGGCGCTATGCGCCGACCCGTTGGCTCGCAATGACGGGTGCAAACGCATATCGCGCTCCGATACCCCGCATGCTATAAGGCTGGAATGCTTCCAGATCGCCAAACAACCATGTCTCGCGTCGTTCTCGACGACCGCAGCCGCCTGCCCGGCCGCTTCTTCGGGCGGTTCACGACCTCGGCGACATCGGGACTTTGACGGCGCGCCCGGCGCCGCGCCGATGTTAGCTGCGCAACTTCGCGCATTCCTCCGCTCACGCAAGATCATTGATAGGGCTTACGCTCATGTCCAAACCGACCACGCTGTACGACAAGATCTGGGACGACCATCTGGTTCACGAGGCCGATGACGGCACCTGCCTGCTGTATATCGACCGCCATCTGGTTCACGAGGTGACCTCGCCGCAGGCATTTGAAGGCCTGCGCGCCACCGGCCGCAAGGTTCATGCGCCGGAGAAGACGCTCGCCGTCGTCGATCACAACATCCCGACGACCGATCGCTCCAAACCCAATCCGGATCCGGAGAGCATCGAGCAGATGAAGGTGATGGCGGACAACGCCAAAGAGTTTGGCGTCACCTACTTCAACGAGCACGACAAGCGTCAGGGCATCGTGCACGTCATCGGCCCCGAGCAGGGCTTTACCCTGCCCGGCACCACCATCGTCTGCGGCGACAGCCACACCTCGACGCATGGCGCGTTCGGCGCGCTGGCGCACGGCATCGGCACGTCGGAAGTCGAGCACGTGCTGGCGACCCAGACCCTGATCCAGAAAAAGGCGAAGAACATGCGCGCCGTCGTCGAAGGCACATTGCCCGACGGCGTCACCGGCAAGGACATCATCCTGGCCATCATCGGCGAAATCGGCACCGCCGGCGGCACCGGCTATGTGCTGGAATATGCCGGCGACGCGATCCGCGCGCTCTCGATGGAAGGCCGCATGACCGTCTGCAACATGTCGATCGAGGGCGGCGCCCGCGCCGGCCTGATCGCGCCGGACGAAAAGGCGTTCGAATATCTCAAGGGCCGCCCGATGTCGCCGAAGGGCGACGCCTGGGACGCCGCGATGCGCTACTGGGAAACGCTGCGCAGCGACGAGGGCGCGCATTTCGACCACGAGATCCGGCTGGATGCAGCCAAACTGCCGCCGATCGTTACCTGGGGCACCTCGCCCGAGGACGTAGTGTCGATCTCCGGCTTCGTGCCGGATCCGGACAAAATCGAGGACGAAGCCAAGCGGCTCTCCAAGCATCGCGCGCTCAAATATATGGGCCTGACCGCGGGCACCAAAATCACCGACATCAAGCTCGACCGCATCTTCATCGGCTCCTGCACCAATGGCCGCATCGAGGATTTGCGCGCCGCCGCCAAGGTCGTCGACGGCAAGACCGTCAACGCCAATCTCAGCGCCATGATCGTGCCGGGCTCCGGCATCGTGAAGGAGCAGGCGGAAGCCGAAGGCCTCGACAAGATCTTCATCAAGGCCGGCTTCGAATGGCGCGAGCCGGGCTGCTCGATGTGCCTGGCCATGAACCCCGACAAGCTTTCCCCCGAAGAGCGCTGCGCCTCGACCTCGAACCGCAATTTCGAGGGCCGTCAGGGTTTTAAAGGCCGCACCCATCTGGTGTCGCCGGCGATGGCGGCCGCGGCGGCGATCGCAGGGCATTTTGTCGACATCCGGGAGTGGCGGTAAACCGCCACTTGATCAGGGGGTGGCGGTAAACCGCCACTTGCCTCAACCCTGACATTTCCCGGAAACCTCCCGTTAGGGAACCGGGAGCAGACTGGCTCCTTGCGGGAATGAATTCCGCGGGGAGCGGGCTGTGGCCGACAAGCCTGAATTCGTCGATCTGATCAGCGAGGCGACCCGCCAGGTGCGGCGACGCATCGTGCGGCAAACCGTGGCGCCCGAGCCCAAGGAAGAATCGCGGCTCGCTCACCGGTCGAACGGAATGACGCAGTGGCGAATGCAGACCTTCACGCCATGGAAGCTCAAGCCGTGGAATTGGAAGGATTGGTGAGCTGCGCGGGCAAACATTGAGGCTGATGCAGATCAGGCGCCTGATTCATTTCAGTCGGTAGGGTGGGCAAAGGCGCGCTTGCGCCGTGCCCACCGTCTTTGTCTCGATGAAGGTGGTGGGCACGCTGCGCTTTGCCCATCCTACGAGAAAGATTGATCACCTCCACCCCGGACTAAATGCGAAGCCGAATGTAAACGGCGCCGGCACGGCATAGGGATACGGCCGATAATAATACGGCCTGGCGTAATAACGCGGCTGGGGCCGGTGATACGTCCGGGCGCCATGATGGTGATAACGCCGATGGTCACGCCGCGCGCTGAAATCGGTCGTGCGCTGTGAATCCGCCGCCGCAGCGGCGGCTGTCGCGATCGGAGCGGCAACGGCCAAAGGTACGCCAAAGGGTCCTGCCAGCGACAATGCGACGGCTGCCCCGATCAACGATTTCATCGCTAGCCGCGCCGCCAGTAGCAGTTCATCCGCGGCGTGATCACGGTGCCGCTCGGCCGGTATTCCTGCACATAGGTCGCGGTGCATTCGCGCACCGCATTGGGACCGGGATTGTATTGCGGATAGACCGGCGGTCGCCATTCCTGCCGCGGATAGACCGGCACGCGCCGGATCGCGGGACGACGCTGCTGAGCCGAGCTATCGGTCGGAGCGGCCTGCGCGGTCCGCATCCCCGACGGCGCGGTTTGCGCCTGCGCAACTGCCGCGGGCAAGAGCCCGACAAGAGCAGCCAATACTGCCGCCGTCACAATCCGCATCATCCCGCCTCAAGCCAGTTGGTGGCCGCAACGTCTCCGATTGCCGCGCCGAGGTCAACTCATTCGGGGCCGCAAATCGGCAGGCATGCCGGGGAAACCCGCGGAAGCGTTTTCTTCCCGCGAAACGGTACCCACTGCGCTCGAAATCGCTATAAGCAGGCCCGATGTGGACAACAGCCAAAGCGCCGTCGCTGGACGAGATGGAGGCCATGGCGCACGAGATCTTCGAGCGCCTGCCCAAGGGCTTTCGTGCCCTGTGCGAGGGCGTGATCCTGCGCGTCGACGATTTCCCCACCGACGAGGTGCTGGAGGAAATGAAAGCGGAGAGCGAATTCGACCTGCTCGGCCTGTTCCAGGGCATCGGGCTGCCGTTTCGCAGCAACAACGATATCGCCCGGC
>NZ_JAUYQU010000203.1 GCF_030697065.1 Bradyrhizobium sp. | reverse complement strand
TAATCCTCTGTAAACCATCGGCGGGGACGTCCGTCCAAGTGACACCTCCTGGCTCTCCGAGCCTACTACAGGAGTCCACTCATACGGAGGAGGTTCACACCCTCTCCCACAAGGGGAGAGGGAAGCAAGGCCGCTCGGTTCGTACTACCCGAGTTCGATCTCTTCGGTGATCTCGTGCGTCAGGCTGACGCCGCCGACGGTCAGCACCATTTTCGCCGGCAGTTTTTCATTGCCCTTGAGACGGCCGGCCGCGACCGCGTCGCGCACCGCCTTTTCGATCTCGCGCTGCGAGGTGATGCCGACCTTCTTGAGAAAGCCGCGCAGGCTGGTGTTGAAAACGTCTTCGTTCATGACGGTCTCCCTGAGTTCACGGTCGCGTCGGATTGTTGAGCATGTATTCGCCGAGATTGCGCTGCCGCTTGTCGATGCGCGAATTGGCGTTGGCGCGCTGGACGTCGCGGTCCTTGCGGCAATTGACATAGTCCGGCGAGCCTGCGGCATGGCTGCGGGCGCAGAACGCGTCGTCGTCGCCGCCGGTGTCCGCCATGGTCGGCTGTCCCCGCTCGAGGCAGCCCGCGAGCAGCGGCGCGAGGAGCAGGAGTGGGAGGATGCGTTTTGCCGGGTTGCGTCGCATATTCTGTCCATCATTCAATTTCGGTATTGCTGGGGCTTGACCCGGCAATCCATCGAAAACAAGGCATTTCTGAATAAATGATAGAAGCCGAGGCGTAGCGAGCAGCCGTCATTCCGGGGTGATGCGCAGCATCGAACCCGGAATCCCGGGATTCCGGGTTCGCGTCTTCGACGCGCCCCGGAATGACGGCTACACCTGGCTACACCCTGCCCTTGAGCGCACCCTCGATCTCCTCCAGCACCTTGGGATCCTCGATGGTGGCGGGCATCGACCATTGATCGCCGTCGGCGATCTTCTTGATGGTGCCGCGCAGGATTTTTCCGGAGCGCGTTTTCGGCAGCCGGCCGACCGTTATCGCCAGTTTGAACGCCGCGACGGGTCCCAGTTTCTCGCGCACCAGCGCCACGATCTCCTTTTCGATCTCGGCATGGCTGCGCGTCACGCCGGCCTTCAGCACCAGGAAGCCGCAGGGCACCTCGCCCTTGATGGCGTCCTTGATACCGAGCACCGCGCATTCGGCGACGTCGGGATGCGCGGCCAGGATCTCTTCCATGCCGCCGGTGGAGAGGCGGTGGCCGGCGACGTTGATGATGTCGTCGGTACGGCCCATCACGAAGACGTAGCCGTCCTCGTCCATGTAGCCGGCGTCGGAGGTCTTGTAGTAGCCGGGGAATTCGTTGAAATAGGCTTCCTTGCAGCGCTCGTCCTGTTCCCACAGGGTCGGCAGGCAGCCCGGCGGCATCGGCAGCTTGATCACGATCGAGCCCATGGTGCCGGCCGGCAGCGGCTTCGAGGCCTCGTCGACCACCTCGACCCGATAGCCCGGCATCGGCACCGTCGGCGAGCCGTGTTTTACGGGCAGCATGCCCAGGCCGACCGGATTGCCGGCGATGCACCAGCCGGTTTCGGTCTGCCACCAATGGTCGATCACCGGCACCTTCAACTGCTGCTCCGCCCATTCCACCGTCGGCGGATCGGCGCGCTCGCCGGCCAGAAACAGCGTGCGGAATTTCGAAAGGTCGTATTGCCGGATGAGCTTGCCGTCCGGGTCTTCCTTGCTGATGGCGCGGAACGCAGTCGGCGCGGTGAACAGCGCCACTGCGCCATGTTCCTATATCACCCTCCAGAACGCGCCGGCGTCCGGCGTGCCG
>NZ_JAUYQU010000097.1 GCF_030697065.1 Bradyrhizobium sp. | reverse complement strand
GGCGGGCAACAGCAGCGCGCCCGACAATATCGTGGCGACGAACAGGCGGATCAATCCGGTAACCTCCAGCAAGGGTTCGGATGATCAAGAAGTCTGGGGCTTGCGGGTTCCGCCGCCGCCGGCGGATTTGTCGCCGTGCTTCCGGAGCGCAAACCGTGAGCGACGATCGGCCCGGGGCGCCACACTCATCAATCGAGGGGCGTGTGCGTAGCTCGATGCCCGCTATCCCGCGAATTGCAGACTCGAACCGAACATCGCCTCCGGTCCGAAAACACGGCGGTTCGTTGGTCCGAAGTCCGGCGTGGGTCATTGGCGGTCATGAGCGGGACGCGAGATATCGTGTCCGCTTATCCTCCAAGAGCAGACAGCTCTCGCGAATAGGGCTTACCCGGTCGGGAACGCATCGACCGCACTTCGAGCTTGGATTCGGCACATAGATGTTATGGAAGAAGTCGGCCGTCGACCGAGCAGTCCACTTGCCGCCTTAGTCGCCATCTTTCAAATTGCGCGTCACCGCTTTCCCTCGACGGCAATCTCCACGAGGTACGGCCGATTCCCCGCAACAGCGCCTGCCACCACCGACGCAATGTCGTTAGGGTTTTGTACTCTGGTGCCTTCGACGCCCATGCCGGCTGCCAAATGCACAAAATCAAGGTTCGGCCCTGTCAAATCCATCTGCTGATAGGGATGCTGGGTCCCCGCCTCGAAGTTCTGCCGCCAGACGTCCACATTATGCTTGAGAATGCGATACTCCCGGTTTGAAAGAACAACGAACACGATCGCCAGATTGTGATGAGCCGCAGTCCACAGCGCCTGAATGCAGTACATCGCTGAACCGTCGCCGGAGATGGCAACGACCGGGCGATCCGGCACCGCGACCTTGACGCCGATCGCGCCTGCAAATCCCTGGCCGATACCGCCGCCACGCCCGCCGAAATAGTCGCCAAAACCCCGATAGTCGAACGATCGTGCGAGGTCGAGGCTAGCAGTAATGCTCTCATCCACAATCACCGCATTATCCGGGAGTCCGCGCCTGAGCTCGGCCGTCACCCGCGCCATCGAACTCGGCTCGCGGTTCCAGCTCTTCTCCAGTCGAACCCGATGCCCCTCTTTTTCGCGTGCACTCAGCTCCGCCAACAGTTGATTGCGGCGTTGCGCTGCGAGCCCATACTCCCGGGTTTGCCGCGAACGGACTTCATCCACCAGCAAGGCTATGCTCGTCGCCATGTCCCCGAGGATGCCAGCGTCGAGACGATGATTGAACGCCAGTCGCTCAGACGATTCCTCTATCTGGATGACAACGGCTCCTTCGGGAAAATGGCTCCCTGACGCGTACCAGATATCCTCAAAGAACGGGCCGCCCAGCAGCAGGATGAGGTCGGCATCCCGCAATGCCTTGCGAACCTGCGCGGCATCGCTTGGGAGCGATTGACGATAGTTCGGGTGACTGGTCGGAAACGGCGCATGGCCTCGCAACCCCTCGAACCATACGGAAGCGCCAATAGCCTCCGCCAACGTGACGAGTGCGTCATGAGTTCCTGACCGGGCCACATCATCGCCGGCAACGATCGCAGGCATCGCTGATTTCATAAGAAGCGAGGCAGCCTGCTCAAGACCCCTGGGATCAGGATGAGCGGATCGCCACAACTTATCCGGCCCGATGGGTTCTACCGAAGTCTCCTGCTCCATCACGTCAATCGGAAGAGAGACGAAGACGGGCCCCTTGGGGGCATCGGTTGCAACCTTGAAAGCACGGCGCAGAATGGGAGCCATCTCGTCGGCCCGCTCGACCTGCACGCTCCACTTGGTGACCGGTGCCGCCAGATCGACGAGATCATGCCCTAGCAGCGGATTGGAGAGCCGCATGCGCGTATCCTGCTGTCCCGCTGTCACGATAAGAGGGGAATTGGCTTTGTAAGCGCCATACAGCGACCCAATCGCATTCCCCAGTCCAGGGGCGACATGAAGATTGGCAACGGCCGTCTGACCCGTGGCTTGCGCGTAAAAGCTCGCGGCGCTCACCGCAACACCCTCATGCAAAGCCATGACATATTCGATCTGCGGGTAGGCAGCCAGACTGTCGAGCAACGGCGTCTCTGTCGTACCGGGATTGCCAAAGATATGGCGCACGCCGTTCGAAATTAGGGATTCCATCAGCACACGCCGTCCACGCATTCTCGTCCTCCTTATAAGCCACCTTCCGGCGACGATAGCATGCACGCAACCGTAGCTCTAGGCGCGGCTCCACAGCGCAATTTTTGCGCAATGTTGCCGAGGCAAACTGGCCTTGGTCCAAACTTCCGGCCAATGAAAGATCGGGAAATTCTCAGGCTGCCTCTGTTGTAGAGGTGTCCTGCTGGGGGGCGTCTTGACCTTGAACCGTCACGCCCGTTGCCTCGATGCAAAGATTGATCGCTTCCCCGAGACTCGCAGCAACGAGGTCCGCTTTCGCGCCTTCCCGCAGTAACTCTAACGCAGCCGGGTCGGTCTGCTGAAACCAGCAGCACAGAATGATTGTCGCCGTCGGCAACTTCCGCCTTAGTCGCCGAACGGCGTAGCGCATGTGTGCTGGCCCACTGGCATCGAGGTAGACAAGGCAGGCTATCGCAACACCAGTTGTGTCAAGGCGGAAAACATTCGTCGTAGAAAGCGCTTCTGCCGGCTCTACACGCGCCGCCAAGCCGTGAGCCGTCGAAAGCTGGGCAAGCATGATTGCCGCTGCCTCATCGAGAATACTACGTCCCGCCATGCAGATAACGGGATGCTCGCCCTGCCAACCGGGAGGAAGGGCCTCCTTGTTGAGGATGGGCAATTTTTCATTTGCTGCGTTTTCGGCGACGCCTTCTACCGCCGACGATGCCTCTGAATCGGTGGTCAGATTGCCTTTCGACGGCGGCCGATCATCCTGATCAGACAGGTCGCCAGCAAATTCCGTCACCGCGTCTCGAATCTTTGCGAGACGTTCCTGGTCAAGCGCGCCCCGCTCGGCATCGGCTTGCGCCAATTGCAAGCCCTTCAAGCCGACTTCGTCGTAGTACGAAGCCAGAGACCGTTCTTTTAGAAACTCTTCGGCCTTTTCGGCGGCTTCGGTGGGATCACCAGCCAGCATCCGCTGGTAGAATATTTCCGGGGGAGAAAGTGCCGGTCGGTCCCCAAACATGATGTCAAGAAATTCCAATCTTTCCACATGGCGTCCAAGCACCACGAGGCAAACCGTCAGCGGAGTAGCTAGCACGAGCCCGATTGGTCCCCACAATGCAGTCCAGAACGTCGCTGCCGCAACCACCGCAACAGGAGAAAGCCCTGTGCTGTGCCCGTAAACCATCGGCTCGATGACATGTCCGACAACCGGCTCCACCACAATGAAAAGCGCGAGAGTCCATAGCAGCATGGTCCAACCGGGGTCGATAGCCACTGCCAACGCGAGCGGGAACGCGGCCCCGATGAAAGCACCGATATAGGGAACGAAGCGGAGAGCGGCCGCCAGGATGCCCCAAAGAATCGCGCTAGGAATCCCGATGAACCACAGACCGATCCCGATCACCACGCCGAAAGCGCCATTCACCATCAGCTGGGTCAGGAACAGGCGACTGAGGCGGCCCGCCGCATCGTCGAGCGCCGCGGTCGTACGTTGCAGATCGGACGAGCCCGCTAGCCGAATGAGACGGTTGCGGAGATCCTCACGCTGCAACAGGATGAAAATCACGAAAACGATTATGATGCCCGTCGTGGCGATGGGATGAATCAGCGGGGAGATCAAAGTCCGTAGGCTTTCAAGCGCGCCAGGATCCGGCTGGCGTACCTCCACAGGAACCGGTTTCAATGGCCCCTGCTCGTTGTGACCAACCACCTGGCCCGAACTGGCAGCCGCGGCGTCTTTTGGCTTATCGAGCTCCTTGCTAAGATCTTTCAGCATATCGGAGGCGCGTTCCAGCGTACTCCTGCCGGCTTTTGTTTCCCGAAAGGACTGGATCTTTTCGCTCATCGTCGACTGGTAGCGCGGAAGATCTCCCGCGAGTTGGGTCAGCTGGGTGGCGAGGAGACTTCCCATCGCGAAAATCAGCAAGAAGGCAAGTATGACCACGCTCACGACGGCCAGCGCGCGCGGCACGCGGATTCGGCGCAGTATTTCGACAAGCGGCGCCAACACAAAGCTGAGTAGAATAGCCAACGCAACAGGCACAAAGATGTCCCGACCGAAGAAGAGCATCGAGATAATGATGACAGCCAGTATCGCCGTCGCCACTGCGCTAAGCAGCCCTATAAGTTCTTCCGTGGTTCGCGCTCGAAATGGCTGCCGTGTTAGAGGCCTCATCTACGTTCCTACCCCGGGGTCTCGACACACCCCATGAAAAAACCGCTCGGGCATTATCCCGCGCGGCTTGGAGGCGGCAGTCCTCTAGACCAAGCCGCCAGATACCAATAAACGAGCGGCTTAAAGGTTTCGTCCCGAGAAAAAAAGGCGCCTCGGCGCCCCACTGACAGTTGGGTCTTTATTGGTGCCTGTCGGACGTGGTGTCAGCAATCTTGGATTAAGCGTCGGGTCGATCCCTTAGTGCACTGGTATCGTCAAATGCCTTAACTTCGTTGGTTCCCTGTTTAAAGTCCCGCCTATAAAAATCCAGATTTCTGCCAGGCGGCTCGCCTATCACCAAGATTTACGGCAGATTGATTTCCCCGCCCCCACTACTACACTGGCTGAAAAGACCCGCCGGCGAGCCGGCGGGTTTAATAATCAGCGCCTTACTCGATGCGGAAACGCACACTCATAGGGCCACATTGGGCACCGCAGGCCCGCATCGAGAGTGTGAGTAGAACTGTGAGTAAGTAGGATTTTACTGACTCATAATGCAACAAAAACAAGGCGTTACGCAATTAGTTCGAGAGAGGCCAGGGCCAAGAATTTGTTCCTATGACTCTCTGCCACCAATAGCAGATAACCGTCGCCTGAGCTCGAGTAGCCAAGGACAGACCCTACATCGCAACGGACCCACTTCGTCGGCTCGGCCGAGCGGAAAATAGGTTTCCGCCGGGCCCTTGCCTTTGACATCAACACTGCCGTGCGGCTCAGGCCGAAAGCGTCCGTAAAGGTGTCGATAGGTTGCTGCCGCAATCTCAGCGGGGCCTTTTAATGCCGAGAAAGGCAGCAAATTCTTTACACCGGGCAATGCGGAGAGGCTAAGGTTTGGACGAGGCTCGACGCCCGCCGGGTTGGGGGGACGGTTACCTGGGCCGCAGACAGGGAGGAAGACTTTGAGAACACTGGCATTCACGCGCCGCTCGCTGGCCGTCGCCTTGATAACCGTCGCTACGGCCACGGGTGCGTTGGCCCAGGCGAAACCGGACCCGTCCTGGTCGCAGACCCTGACGCTCGGCACCGCCTCCGTCGGCGGCACCTACTTCGTCTATGGCCAGGTCTGGGCCAGTCTCGTCAACGAGAAGATAGGCACCAAGATTTCGACCCAGCAGACCCAAGGCCCGAACCAGAACATCATCCTGACCGACGGAAAACAGATCGACTTCGGCATGACCACCATGGGCGTCGCGCTCCAGGCGTGGAACGGCGACGGCGAGTGGACCAAGGGCACCAAGTACCGGAACATCCGCGCACTGTTTCCGATGTACGATACGCCCTTCCACTTCATCACGCTCGAGAAGAACCCGATCAAGTCGGTCAAGGACCTCGCCGGCAAGAAGGCGGGAGTGGGCCCCCGCGCCGGCACCTGCGGCACCTACTTCCCGCTGATGTTCAAGGCGCTGAACCTCGACGTGACCGTGCGCAATGGCCAGGGCTCCGACATGGCTGCGAACCTCGCAGACGGTCTGATCGACGCATTCCCGTTCTGCGCGGGCGTGCCGATCGCCGCCTACTCGGAACTGGAGAAGACCAACAAGGTCCGCTTCTTCACGTTCACGGACGCCGAACTCGCGACGCTCAAGAAGTCGCTGCCTGAGCTTTCCGACAGCGTGATCAAGAAAGGCACCTACCAGCAGCAGACCGAGGATCACAAAACGGTCGGCGTCTTCAACTTCGCCATCGCCCACAAGGACGTGCCGGACAACCTCGCCTACGCCGTGACCAAGGCGGTACTCGAAAACAATCCGGACATGGTCAAGGGCCACGCCGCCTCGGTCGAGACGCTGCTCGAGAACTGGAACCGCAACACCTTCCTCCCGTTCCATCCGGGCGCGATCAAGTACTTCGAGGAAAAGGGCATCAAAGTTCCGGCCAACCTGAAGCCATGAGGTCGGGAGGCGGTCCAACGACCGCCTCCGTCACTCTCGGCAGAGCGGTCATCCCGCTTGGGCGACGCCTGATCGGGGGTAACGGCCCATTCAGCGGCTCACCGTTCCGCCGCACGCTTCAGCGCAAGTCGAACCGGGCTCGTTCGTTGTCGGGGGGACGACATGGCGACTGACACATCGGCGGCGCAGCCCGCAGGCGCGGATGCACCGATCCTCCAGGTCGAGGAGGAGTTCGCCGGAGCCAGGCGCGTCCTGCGCTCGTGGGAAGCGAAACTGTTCGCCGTCCTCTGCGTGACCTTCACGCTGTTCCACCTCTACGTCCTGAACATCTACTCGCTGGAGCCACTGCTGTTCCGCGCCATCCATGTCGGCTGGGGCGCGGCGCTCGGCTTCATGCTGTCGGCGCCCTTTCGCGGCGTGGGCAGGCAGGGCGTGCCCTGGTACGATTGGGTTTTCGTTCTCCTCTCGATCGGCTGTGCGGTCTATGTCGCGGTCGAACTCGACGGCCTCCTGTTCCGCGCCGGCGCGCAGTTCACACCGGGTGACGTCACGTGCGGCGTGATCGGCACTTTCCTCATCCTCGAGCTGGCGCGCCGAACGACCGGCTGGGCGCTGCCTGTGATTTCCGGGATCTTCATTCTCTATTGCTTCGTTGGCCCGTGGATGCCGGGAGTACTCGCCCACAAGGGCTTCGCAATCGACCGCTTCTTCACCTACATCTATTCAGAGTACGGCGTGTTCGGCGTGACGACGCAGGTGTCGTCGTCCTACATCATCCTGTTCGTCACTTTTGGCGCATTCCTTACGGTCTCGAAGGCCGGTGACTACATCAACGACGCCTGCAACGCGCTGTTCGGATGGGCGCGCGGCGGCCCCGCCAAGGCGGCGGTCGCCTCAGGCGTGCTGTTCGGCGCGATCTCGGGTTCGGCGGTCGCCAACGTCGTCGCCTCGGGCATGGTGACGATCCCGATGATGCGCAAGGTCGGCTACGACCGCTCTACCGCGGCTGCCATCGAAGCTACGTCGTCGACCGGCGGTCAGATCACGCCACCCGTACTCGGCGCCGGCGCCTTCCTGATGGCCGAGATCACCGGCATCCCTTACGCCGACATCGCGCTCGCCGCCGTCATCCCGGCGCTGCTTTTTTACGTCGCCTGCTGGATCCACGTCGACCTGCACGCCATCCGCCTAGGGCTGCGCGGCCTGTCGCGCGCCGAGCTTCCGCCGATCGGCGCCATCGCCGCGCGCATTTATCTTCTCTCGCCTGTGTTCGTCATGATCTGGGCGCTGATGGAAGGCTATTCGCCTTTCCGCGCCGGCGGTCTCGGCATCCTCGCGGCGCTGGTCTGCGGCTGGATGGCGCGCGTCTTCAGCGACTTCGACGCAAGCGGCGCGGTATCGATTTCCAACGCCTCACCGATGGCCGCCGTGGGCGGCGCGCTGCTGCGCGTGTTCGTGCTCGCGGCGCTCGGCGCAGGCCTTGGCGCGGCAGCCTTCTACGGGGCCGACCTCGTCGGCAGGAACAACACGGTCTACCTGACGATCGCGATCGTCACTGTCCCCGCGCTGCTGTTCGGCTGGCGCCGCACCCTCGAAGCGCTCGAGACTGCGGCCCGCGACAGCATCCAGCTCGTTGCCGTGTGTGCCTGCGCCGGCATCATCGTTGGCGTTGTCGCGCTCACCGGGGTCGGCGGCCGCTTCTCGGAGCTGATCCTCGCCGTCGCCGGCGCGAACCATCTGCTCGCCATGCTGGCCGCCGCCATGGTCGCCCTGATCCTCGGCATGGGCATGCCGACCACGGCCGCCTACGCTATCGCCGCCGCCGTGATCGCGCCGGGTCTCGCCAAGATCGGCGTACCGGTGCTCGTCGCACACATGTTCATCTTCTACTTCGCGGTCATCTCCTCCATCACGCCACCAGTGGCGCTCGCCTCCTTCGCTGCGGCCGGTCTCGCCCAGGCTGATCCATGGAAGACATCATGGACGGCGTTGAAGCTCGGCCTTGCGACCTTCCTCGTGCCCTTCATGTTCTATTTCTCGCCCGTGCTGCTGTTCAAGGGGACCTGGCCCGAGATCGTCCAGGCGACGCTGACCGGGGCGATCGGCGTCTGGTTCCTGGCAGGGGCGACGGAGGGGTGGTTCGGCGGCAAACTTGCGATGCCGTTGCGGTTCGTACTCGGCGGGGCGGCGCTCTGCCTGCTGCATCCGGGCTCGATCAGTGATCTGGCCGGCCTGGCCGTCGGCGTGCCAATCTATGTCTGGCAGCGCACGCGCAATCGAACGGACACACCTGCGCCGATCACGGTCTAGGCGCGTCGACCGACTCCGGCGCAGGAGCCGGCAGCGGTGGTTACACGGCAGATCGCGCAACTGTCCGACAAAAGAAAACTTGGCAGCCTGTCAGATTCGAATTGAGCGAGCAGCCCGCCAGGCGGTCGATGACTGTCTGAGGGGCCCAGGAAGGACCCAGTTTAACTTGTACCGTGAAACATGCCGCGAATCTTGGCAGCCATGACGGCCTGGGTGAGCGGCTTTTGAAGAAGTTGAACCCCCGGGTCAAGGCGACCTTGATGAACAACCGCATTGCGCGAATAACCGGTCATAAACAGAACCTTCAGTTTTGGTAGCCGTTTTTGCAGCTCGTCGGCCAGCTGGCGGCCGTTGATGCCCGGCATGATGATATCCGTCAGCAGAAGATCAATTCGACCCGTTCCGGCATCTACCAGCTTGAGAGCGGTATCGCCGTTGTATGCCTGGATCACCGTATAGCCGAGATCTTGCAGGGTCTCGACGATGTAAGCCCGGACGCCCGGATCATCCTCTACGACCAGAATGGTTTCGTTACCCGAACTGCGGAACACGGGTTCATCCACGTGATCGACGCCGGCGCGGCCCGCGAAGGTGCGGGGCAGGTAGATCTTGATTGTGGTCCCTTCGCCCACCTCGCTGTAAATTTTAACGTGGCCGCCGGATTGTTTGACAAAGCCGTAAACCTGGCTGAGACCCAGGCCCGTTCCTTGCCCAGGCTCCTTGGTCGTGAAAAACGGGTCGAAGGCTTTTTCCTGAACGCTGAGCGGCATGCCAGGACCGGTGTCGGAAACAGAGATAAGAACATACTGACCGGGCTGCACGTCGGCATGCTGCCGAGCGTAGTGTTCATCGATAAAGGAGTTGCTGGTTTCAATCGTCAGCTTGCCCGCATCTGACATTGCGTCACGCGCATTGACGACAAGATTGAGGATGGCCGCTTCCATCTGGCTGACGTCGATTTCCACTTGCCAAAGCCCCGCACCACCGACGACTTCAAGATCGATATTTTCACCAAGCGTGCGGCGAAAAAAGTCGGACATGCCCGCCAGCGTCTGATTGACATCGATGGGTTTTGGATCGAGCGGCTGCCGTCTTGCAAATGCCAGCAATCGTTGCGTCAGCGTGGCAGCCCGTTGAGCGCCGCCCGCCGCGCTCGCTATCACCCGGGTCAGTCTTTCGCGGGTGCCTTCACCCCATGACTTCAGGCTGCGTTCAGCTATTTCCAGATTGCCGATCACAATAGTCAGCAGATTGTTGAAGTCGTGGGCGACGCCGCCGGTCAGCTGGCCGATGGCTTCCATTTTCTGGGTATGCCGAAGCATCTCCTCGGCTTCGCGACGATACCTGGCTTCTTCCTCCAGCGCGAACTCAGCGAGCTTGAGTTGGCTTGGGGAGGGAATCGCCAGCAGCGTGGGAAGCAATGGCCAAAGTACGGCAGCGGTTACGACGGAAGCAATCGCGGTAATGGCTTTTACGAAACCCTCGATGCCATAAATCGGCACCCACAACGTGTAGATGGACAGGATATGGGTCAATCCGCACGCCATGATGAAAATAGCGAAGGCCCAGAAAATCCAGCCGAATTCGACATCGCGTCGCTTGAATACAAAAATCGACAGAGCCACGGGGATCGAAAAGTACGCCGCTGCGGTCAGGGCATCCGCGCCGACGTGGAGCCAGATTATTTCCGGCTCCCACAGCAGGCAAATACCATGGGGCGCATACATCGAACTATCGAGAATCCTAACAAGATAATCCCACATGGTCCAAACCCGCTTCTATGCTGCTTTATAAATTATTCGCCAACACAACCGGGTGCCGCAAGCCTTTTTCTGCACCCCGATCCCCGGCACAAGGCGCAGACCCTCAATCAGACCAAAATAAGCCTTCCGGGCCATGTGCCGGTTTTCCTCGTCGTCCTCAAGCATACATTCGGTTGATTGCGGATGCGTCGCGACCTCCGCTATGGGTCAATCGCGTCGTTTTGGCCAACGGGCAGCCACTTGCGGACCAGGCATCAAGGGCTTCGACTTCCGACGATATCCGTCCATTCGGATGAAGCGCATGCAAGCTGATGACCACCCCCTCATGTTTAATCTGTCAATCCGTCGATTGGTCCGCGAGTGACCCGTCTGAATTCGCCGACTGTCAGGTCAGGGTTTCGGGAGACCGCATCAAGGAATTCATACAAGTGATCCATAAACATTTCGACGAGCGATGGATCATAAAGTCCGGCGTCGAAATCCATCACGCACCGATAATTCCCGTCCTGTTCACGCAGCTGGAGTGTGCAGCCCCACGGCATATGGAGAGGCCCTTGCGATCCGTAGCGACTGATCGTCAGATTGGCAAAGCGCCTTTCGCCAAGGCGGTTATCCAGTGGTGCCGCGAAGATCACATTGATTGGCGGCGTGACAGTATTTCGCTTCTCAAGCTCCGCGCTCAGCTTATCAAAGGGAATTTCACTGTACGATTCGGCCTCGGTTACTGTGGTGTCAACCTGCGATATGAGTTCTTTGAAGGAGATGGCGACATCACATTCGAGCTTCAAGGCGACTGTATTTGAGAAATCACCAATCATATTTCGCAATTGCCAATGACGACGCCCGGTCACGAAGCTGCCGATGATCCGGTTGGAGCAATGAGTTTCCAGCCAAAGAACGGCAACAAATCCCGCAAGCCAGATTCTATAGAGCGTCGTGCCGCCCTCCCTTCGCAATTCATTCAGTCGGTCCATCAGCCCGGGCTCGATCGAACGGACCAAACGCCCGGCATCTGGATCAACTCCTGCAAGCAGCTCCGGTCGCTTGAACGGCAGATCGATCGGTGATCGAACGCTCTCAAGGTACGCCGCCCACCATGCGACAGCGTCGTGGTAAGTTTGACCAGCCGGATCAAAACCGGAACGCTGCCATGCAGCATAGTCCGCATATTGTAACTTCATCTCCGGCAGTATCGCTGGTTTACCGAAATGCGCTGCCTCATATAGCGATGACAGTTCATCGAGGAACAGTTTTCCTGACCAGCCATCCCAAACCATATGGTGAATCGATCTGATCAATAGATGCTCCTGCGCGCTGATCCGCATCACCGCGAATTTTACCAGCGGGCCGTTCGTAAAGTCACAAATTGACAGGCGCTCGTGCCTGATAATTCTCCGCGCGGTCTGCTCCGGATCTTCATCGTTGGCGACGGAGAAAACCGGCAGTGCTACCTTCTCGACGGGATGAACCATCTGAATTGGCCGACCATCCAGAAACGGAAACGTCGTTCGCAGGATCTCATGACGGCTTATCAGTGAGGTGAGGCAGTCCGCCAGCATCGCTATGTCAAGCGGCCCCTCGATTTTATCAATCATGCTCAGAACATAACCTGAGTGCTCCAAACGATTCTGGCAAATAGCCCAGATGCTCTCTTGAGCCAGCGACAATGGAACCGGCTGGTCACGAGATGCTCGTACAATCGTCGCCCCAGCAGCCCGGTCCTTGCTGACGACAAGACCAACCAGCTCACTTACTGTATCGAGCGCAACCAGTTCCGCTGGATCGAGCTCTACACCAACAATTGTCTCGATCTCCATGCACAGTTCAAGGGCATCAAGGCTGTCTATCGCTAGATCAGAGAGCAGAAAATCGGAATGTGGATCATGCAACGCAGCCGCCTGTTCGGGTTTCATTTTCACGACCCTGCAGAGGGCACCGACAATTGCAGAGCGCACAGCGTGTTCCCTCATGCCCGAACTTCTACAACGAGTTCGTCAGGACAGGTGAAAACATAATCCGAAGTGCGAGGCGCATATGAAAGCACGGATGCACGCAACGGAATTTCCGACAGAAACGAAGTAACACCGTTCCAGATCTCAATGGCTAGGGGGCGTCCAAGGCAGGTGTGCGCCCCCGCACCGAAGAAATTTGAACGACTGAGATCAGACAATTCGGCTGCGAAGGACTGAAGAAATATACGAACGCGGTCACCCGGGTTGAATGCAATACTCTTGAAACAGAATGGAATGACCACGAGACGTTCGATAAACGGAACACCCGTTTCCGGCGGGAGCCTGGGAAAGCTGATCTCCGTCAGCTTTCGGTCACCATTGGATTCCAGGATTTTATGCAGACTTTCTCCCAACATCCCCTTCAATGGGTCCATTCCAAGAATAACGTACGCAAGCCGTAAACCAACTTCGTCCTCTGTCGCACCTTCGCCAAGCTGCGAAACGATCACCTTGCGGAGCGATGCGATCTCGGTATCCATCGCCTGGCGCTTGTTAAGTCCACTGGACCTGTCAAAGATCAGTGAAGCATGGCGGCAATCATGGATGGACCCCACTTCAATCCCGGCGATGAGGCATATGTACTCACTGATCATTGGCTCGATGGCATCGCTCATCACCTCGAATTTGCCCGCGCGCTTGAATGCGGAAAGATGCCTGGCCGTTAGTTCCGGAATATGCTCGGCGACAACATTCCTGCGAGCTGCCAGGAACTCACTGGCCATGCGCCGACTGCGCGCGTGGCGGTCGCCGTGGTGACAAAGTGGAATATAGCTGAAGGCAGAGATGAGAGCAGAAAAGTCGATGTTAAAGCGCTCACTCAGCCGCTTATAGTCCTCGGCATAGACTGCCGGCTGGAGCTTTTCCGAGCCAATAAGCTGCCGGCAGTCTGAGGGATCGGTGACAATCCAGGTTTTGGTTCTCGGATCAAAGAAGGGATCGCCCGTCCTCCTTGTCCGGTAGAATGCATGTCGCGCCTCATCACGGTGAAATGTTAGAAAATTAAACGAATCCATATCGTTTCTCTGATAGTGCGCCTACAATGCCAACTGCTAACGAGCTCAAAAACCGTTTTAAGGCAATAGCAGCTTGCTTCCCGTGAGGCGAGCGGCAGCAGAGCGCTGGAAGCCTGACGTCCTCTGGGCCGATCGCGAGGTTTGATAGTCGTCCGGCATTTTCCGGTCCACCGCTGTCAACGGATATCAGCACAGCCAGTCGATGGGTCTGTTTCGTGCCAAATGCTGCAGGCAGCTCTTGCCAGGCGGCCCAGAAGTCCGCTTCTGAAAGCCGACCTGTTTCCCAGGCCGCTTCGGGTGGCTCATTCTTCCCGCCTCTGCAACCCAGCCGAGAAAGCTGTTCAGCTCTTGCTCGGGCATAGCGGAACAGGTTGATGTCCGGGATACCTGGGCAGACAGAATGCCCTGCCCGGTTTTCAACTGCCGCTTCGTGCCAGGACGCGCGGGTCCGGTGGCGCGTCAGCAAATTATGGCTGCAACGCGCACGTTTGCCGATCATGCGGCGAGTTGTCCTATGCGGCGTTCGTTTCTTCCTCGATGGCGATTCTGTGCAAGATTTCGAAGACCCGCTCACCCTGCATTCGCTCGGCTCTGAAATCCGTCGCGTCGCCGATATGTCCGAAGAGATCCTCTCCCTCACGGGAGCGGCCGACAAAAGCCATCGACCATGCGGGGAAGCCGCGATGGGGCGTCTGCTCGAAAGCGAGGATCTTAATGTCGCTGTGGCGCGGGTCGTCCTGGATTCGCTCGAACGTCGCCTCGACGTCGTGACGGCGGCCCTCAAGCACCTGTGCGAAGATGCCGGCATTGAACATCAGGGCGCCGGTGACGCCAAGCGACGCATTGTTGCGCCACGCGGAATGGAGGATAGCATCCACCCCTGCCGCCACCTGGTCCGGAGTGCCTTTGATGCAATTCCGGCTGAAGTAAACCAGCCGATAAAGGTCCGACATCATCGTGTTATGGCTCCGGTCATGTGACCAATTGCTCTCGGTTGCGCCGTTGCCTTACTTACGCCGACCCTAACTCCGAGCGGTCAACCATGTGTCGGTCCAAATGCTAAAATTTGAATGGTTAGTCGCCTTTGGGTCAAATGCTGCAGGACATCTCCCGCCAGACGGCCCAGAAGTCCGCTTCCTGAAAGCCGACTTGTTTCCAAGACCGCTTCGGGTGGCTCATTCTTCCCGCCTCTGCAACCAAAGCCGAGAAAGCTGTTCAGCTCTTGCTCGGGCATACCAGGATCGAAAACACGGTCCGGTATCTCGGGATAGAGGTCGATGAAGCTCTGGCAATAGCGGAACAGGTTGATGTCCGGGATACCGGGCAGACAGACATGCCCTGCCCAATTTTCAACTGCCGCGTCGTGCCAAACACGGAAACGAGCCGTAGGCGGACTCCTGCTCGCGCGGGCGTCGATTCCAATTGCATCGTACGATACCCCAAAAGCCTGGAACCAACCGCCTTATTGGCCGTTTTACGATTTGGAGGCTAATCCGATGCAGAACACCCGAAATCGCGTACCCGCCAATACCGCCGCCGAAATCAACAAGAAAATTCGCGACGAGACAAATGCGCGAGTCCGATATTATCAACAGCATAAGGACGGTATCCGCTCTCGGCTCCGCCAACTTGATGAAGAGTGGGACATTGAGAGGGCCATCGAGTGCAATGCCTCCGCGCTCGCCTTCACAGGTGTCGTCCTGGGAGCCACAGGCGATAAGAGGTGGCTCCTTCTGCCAGCGATGGTGACGGCATTTCTATTCCAACACGCTATCCAAGGATGGTGCCCGCCGGTGCCTATCCTTCGACATATGGGCTTCCGAACGGCCTCGGAGATAGAGCAAGAGCGGCAAGCACTTAAAGCTCTCCGTGGCGATTTTGCTGATATTTCGAACGATAATGCCGACGCAATCCTTAATGCAGTGCGGGCATGACGCGAATAGAGATGCAACCGACGACTACATTCCCGACGGACGCAGGGATTTGTTCGGCTTGGGATTAGGCGGCTTCTTCGACGGTCTGGCCACCTCCGGTCCACCCCGATCAGAGGGCGTCGCATAGCCCGCGCAGCAATCCGCAGCCTGCACATAGACATCGGTGGCAGACAGCCGATGATCGTTTGGCAGCGGTTCTCACTTCGCTTCTATCTTGTAGGAAGCCGAAAAAACGCCAGTATTCGCGTAAGTTGGGGTGCCATCCGGGGGTCCCCGTCAAGAAAGCCGATCTTGCGCGAGCCTTTACAATTTCCGCCACCCCTACTCGGTTGATTTTGCGGAAGCCGAACACGAACGGCCGGTCGCTACACTGAAGGCTTCCCGAGCGGGCACCTGGCGTTGGAACATAGCCGCCAACATCGTCGAATGGGACGACGCCCTGTGCGATGCGTACGGCATTAAGCGAGGGGATGCCCCCACGAAAGCTCCATTGAATTAATCACGGGTGATTACGAGTCGCTGATGTCTGCAATGGATCATTCGCGTCGGTTTTAATATCTGCAGCATGTCCGCTATCCGGCCCATCTCGGACAAGAAATTTGGCGTTGCGAACCCCGGGATGAGCGTGAGTCGTTAGAATTTGGCTACCTTGGGAGTCCGCGCCCTACTCCGACCGCTGTACCGCCGGCTTCTCCTTTGGCCTCGTCGCGGCGCTGAGGTTATGCGCGGTGTTGATCAGCGCGATATGGGTCAGCGCCTGCGGAAAATTGCCGGTCTGGCGGCCTTCGCCTGAATCATATTCCTCCGCCAGTAACCCGAGATCGTTCGCGATCGCGGCCACCCGGTCGAACAGCGCCTGCGCCTTGTCGAATTCGCCTGAAAGCACATGGGCATCCGCAAGCCAGAGGCTGCAGGCGAGGAAGGCGCCCTCGATCGGCTGTTTTTCGTCGGTGACCTCGCGGGGATCGTGGCGCAGCACGAACCCGTCCCGCATCAGGTGGCTTTCGACCGCCGCGATGGTGCCGCGGACCCGCGGGTCCGATGCGGGCAGGAATCCCACCGCCGGCAGCAGCAGGATGCTGGCGTCGAGCACTTGCGAGCCGTAGGACTCGACGAAGGTATTCTGCGCGGCGTCAAAGCCCTTCTCGCAGACGTCGCGCCGGATGACATCGCGCAAGTTCCGCCAGCGCTCGAGCGGCGCCTTGAAGCCGAATTTTTCAGCGCTCTTGATGCCGCGATCGAACGCCACCCACGTCATCACTTTCGAGAATACGTAATGCTTGCCGGCGCCGCGCCGCTCCCAGATACCGTGGTCCGGCTGGTCCCAGATCCCCGCCAGATGTTCGAGCACAGCGCGTTCCAGGTCCCAGGTGCCGTCATCGAGTTTCAGTTCGGCCATGCGCGACTGATGAAACGCATCGATCAATTCGCCGTAGACGTCGAGCTGCAACTGCGCATAAGCGGCATTGCCGACCCGGACCGGTTTTGCGCCCTCGTAACCCGGCAGCCACGATGCCTCCCATTCCAGCAGGCGGCGCTGGCCCATGATGCCGTACATGATCTGCATGTTGGCCGGCGCACCGGCCGCGGCGCGCAGCAGCCAATTGTGCCAGGCGGAGGCTTCGGCGGTGTAGCCCGAATTCATCAGCGCCAGCAGCGTGAAGGTGGCGTCGCGCAACCAGCAAAACCGGTAATCCCAGTTGCGCCGGCCCCCGAGCTTTTCCGGCAGCGAAGTGGTCGGCGCCGCCACGATGCCGCCGGTCGGCGCGTAGGTCAGCGCCTTCAGTGTGATCAGCGACCGCATCACCAACTCGCGGTGGTGGCCTTGATAGGTGCAGTGGCCGGACCATTCGGTCCAGAAGTCCTCGGTATCCCGCAGAGCCTTGACCGGATCGATCGGCCCCGGCACCGGCAGATGCGACGGCCCGTAAGCCATCACGAACGGGATCGTCTCGCCTTCGCCGACCTCGAAGTCGGCCACCGTCATCATGTCCCGGCCTCGGGTCTCGACCGGCGTTCGCAGCACCACCATGTCCTGGCCGGCGATCGCCAGCAGCGCACCGTCCGCGGTGTGCTTGACCCAGGGGATATCGGCGCCGAAGCCAAAGCGGATCACCAGTTCCATCTTGAGCTTCACGCGGCCGCTGACGCCGTGCACCAGCCTGACCACGTCGGAGGCGCTACCGCGCGGCGGCATGAAATCGATCAGGACGACGACGCCATCAGCGGTCTCGAACCGCGTCTCCAGGATCAGCGTGTTGTCCCGGTAGCGCCGGGAGGATTTTGTCACGTCTCCGCTGGGCCCGATCAGCCAGCGGCCATGCTTCGGCGTGCCGAGCAGTGCGGCAAAGCAGGCGTCCGAATCGAAGGCGGGCCAGCACAGCCAGTCGATCGAGCCGTCGCGGCCGACCAGTGCCGCGGTCTCGCAATCGCCAATCAACCCGTAGTCTTCAATCTTGCAGGACAAACCGGTACCGCCGAATTTCCGTGCCTCAGCCCGCCGCCCGCGACCGCTCCGCCGTCGCGCGCCTGAGCGCGGCAACGTCGATCGCGGCGGTCATGGCGTCGATCGTGATGGGCAGCCGCTGCCGCCAGTTCGGATGCTCGTTGACGGTGCCGGGAATATTGGGCTGTTCGATCACGCCCAGCAGATCCTCCAGCGATATCGCGAGCAGCCGGGATTTGGTACGCGCCAGGAACCCCGCCACGGCATAGAGATCGTGATCGTCGATGGCGTGGTGGCGCAGCACATCACCCAGCATGTGCAGGGCATGCCATCGCGCCTCGTCGCTCTCGCCGGGATCGATCCCGATCGAGCGTTTCAGCTTGAGATCGCTGAACGAGCGCCAGCCGGCATAGGTCGACAGATCGTGGGTGTTGAAGGTAACCAGCGCATTGGACGCATAATGGTCGACGCCGCGGAACGAACCCGTGTCGTCGCGTTCGAACATCATCACCTGGTACGACCAGACGCCCCATTCCGCCATCTGCTCGCGAAATCCCTCCGGCACCGTGCCGAGGTCTTCGCCGATCACCACGCAGCGATGCCTGATGCTTTCCTGCGCGGTAGCGGCCAGCAGCGCCTCGAACGGCATCTGCACATAGACGCCGTTGTCGGCGGCAAACCCGTGCGGCACCAGATAAAGCCGCTTCAGCCCGAGCACATGATCGAGCCGGATCGCGCCGGCATGGCGCATCGAGGCGCGCAGCATTTCGCGATACGGCTCGAACGCCTGCAGTTCGAGCCCGGCGGCGTTGAACCCGGCGAGGCCCCAGTTCTGGCCCGCGGTATTGAGGGGATCCGGTGGCGCGCCGACCGAGAGATGGCGCGAGATCGCCGATTGTTCGTTCCAGGCATCGAAGCCGTCGCACTGCACGCCGACGGCGACGTCGAGGTAAAGCCCGACCTTCATGCCGAGCCGCTCCGCCAGCTCCTTGCAGGCCTGCAACTGCCGGTCGGCGGCCCATTGCACGAATTCGACGAACTCGATTGCCGGTGCATCCTCTCCTTGACGCAGGGAGGCACAATTGGCCTCGTCAGGCCGGCGCCATTCCTCCGGCCATTCCCACCATGGCTTGCCGAATTTATGCCGCAGCACCTCGAAACAGGCGAACCGCGACAGCAGGGGAGCACGCTCGGCGCAAAATCGCTCGAAATCCTGCTTGCGCTCCGCGCCGGCATTGGCCTTGAAGCTATCGAAAGCAAAGCGCAGCGCGCGCCATTTCATCTCGGCTACGGCGGTATAATTAATGGTATCGCCCGCTCTCAGCGCGGCGACTGCGCCCTTGCTCTCGAATGCGCGCTGATATCCAGGCAGTTTTTCGACATCGACATAGAGCGGGTTCAGGAACAGCCGGCTGTTCGGCGAATAGGGACTGCAATCGCCCGGGCGATCGTCGAACAAGGCGTGCAGCGGATTGAGGCCGACCCCGTCGGCTCCGAGGCCGGCGGCCAGTTCGATCAATCCTTCGAGGTCGGTGAAATCCCCGATGCCCCAGTTGCGCGCCGACCGGACGCCGTAGAGCTGGATCGCCAGCAGCCAGCAGCGGTCGAAATCCCCGCCGAACGCCCGGGGCGGCGCCACGATCAGCGGCACCTGCTCGGTAAAGCCGGACGAATCGGTCAGATGCAGCAGGTAGGAGCCGACAGGCAGATCCGCCGGCCAGGCCACGGTGCGGCCGCGGGCCTCGCCACCGGCGATAACCTCGGCGCCGGCAACGATTTTCCATCGCAGCGGCAACGTGGCGGCCTGGCTGAGTTCGGTCTGTGCGGGCTGACCCGACCGTACCACCACCGCCTGATCCAGAAACCGGTACGGGGTGCGCACCGGCAGGGCATCGACGATGATTTGCAGCACGGCTGCGTCCGTCACATGGAGGTGACCCTGACCGTCGATATATTCGGTCTGGATTCCCAACTCACGGGCTCTGGCGAAAAGGTCCATTCGGCACGCTGTTTGCACGCGACATCCGCAGAGGTCGCGAAATTCCTTAGTTTTCGGAAGAGGATAGCCGTGGTTAACTCGCTGGCACCGCCGCCGTTCCCCGGGAACCAATGTCCGGTGAGCGGCTTGATATATATATGTCCGGAACGTCTTTCTGTCCCGCAACGGAAACGGGACCACCTTCCCATGTCAATGGCATCACCGTGAACAAAACAACACAAACTGTCGAGAGCGCCGGTGGCGCTTTCCATATCGAAGACGTTTTCCCGCAGATCGACGGCGGCCGCTTCCCCGTGAAGCGCATCGTCGGCGAGCGCGTCGAGGTGTGGTCCGATATCTATCGCGACGGCCATGATGTGGTCGCCGCGGCGCTGGTTTGGCGACGCGAGCAGGACCGCGAATGGCGTCGCGGGCCGATGGTCCATCACGGCAATGACCG